>NZ_JARAYQ010000210.1:0-14707 GCF_033794505.1 Streptomyces sp. MB09-01
CCCCGATCCACCGTCGCAGCGCGTCCTCGCCCGCCCGCAGGTCGGGCCGGGTCAGCATGGCCCAGCCGTCGAGCAGCAGCGCGGCCGCGTACCCCGCGCTGGCCGCCACCGGCTCGGCGCCCGGGGTGCACACCACCAGCGCCGGCCGGTCTGGCACCTCGTCGAGGACGTGGTCGCGCCCGGAGGTCCGCACGGGCACGGCGCGGAAGATCCGCCCGAGTTCCTCGGCCGTCCGCCGTGCACCGACCACCTGGGCGCGCAGCCGGAAGGAGCCGCACTCCTGGCAGTGCCAGGACGGCTCGCCGCGCCCGCACCACCCACACTGCAGTTCCCGCTCGTCGGGGGCCTCCAGCGGGCCCGCGCACACCCTGCAGCGGGCGGGTGTCCGGCACCGCTCGCACGCGAGCCGGGGGACGTAGCCCGGCCGCGGCACCTGGACGAGCACGGGGCCGCTCTTCAGCCCGTCCCGTACGGTCTCCCACGCGAGGCTAGGCAGTCGCGCGGCGCGGGCCGCCGCGTCGCGGGCGAGCAGTTCGGCGCCCACGGTGCGGATCCGCGGCGCGCAGGCCCGTACCGTCTCGCGGCTCGCGACCAGCGGCCGGGCCCAGCCCGACTCGACCAGCTGAGCGGCCTCGACGGTGCAGCTCGTGCTCCCGGCCAGAAAGGCGCAGCCGTCGCTGACCGCCCGCAGTTCCAGGACCTCCCGGACGTGCGGGAAGGGGGCGTTGTCGACGCTGTGGCTGGAGTCTCCGTCGTCCCAGACGACGACCAGCCCCAGGTCCCGTACGGGGGCGAACATCGCCGCCCGGGTCCCGACGACGGCGCGCACCGAGCCCCGGCTCACGGCGAGCCACTGGCGGTAGCGCTTCTCCGGCCCGGACTCGGCGGTCAGCAGCGCGTGCCGTCCCTTGCCGAGCAGGGCGATCAGCGCCGCGTCGACCCGGGCGGCGGTGCGTCCGTCGGGGACCACGGCGAGGGCTCCGCGGCCGGAGGCCAGGGTGGCGGCCATGGCGCGGGCGAGTTCGTCGGCCCAGCCGGGGCCGGGCAGGGCGGTCCACACGGCGCGCGGGGCGGCGCCGGTCGCCAGGGCCCGCAGGAAGGCGGGCCCCGCGCCGTACCGCTCCCAGCCGGCGGGCTCGGGCGCGGCGGGCGGGGGCAGGGTCGCCGCCGAGGGCTTGGCCTCGGCGCGGGCGCTCCGCGAGGGCAGGGCGAGCTGGAGCACGTCTGCGAGGCTGCCGGCGTACCGGTCGGCTACGGCCCGGGCGAGAGCCAGCATCGCGGGGCTGAGCACGACCTCCGGCGAGACCACGTGGGCGAGCGCGGCGAGGGCTCCGTCGTAGTCGGACTCGGCGCGGCGCTCCACGATGAAGCCGTCGATGAGGCCACCGCCCTCGAGGCGGCCGCCGTGCACCTGGTGGGAGCCGGCCCCGAACCGGACCCGGACGCGGACGCCCGGCTGCGCGGCCTCGGAGAGCTCGGCAGGCACGGCGTAGTCCAAGAGCTCGTCGAGGTGGAGCACGCCCTTGTTCACGAGGACCCGGGCGATCGGCAGCTCGGCCGCGAGCGCGGCCCCCCGCCAGGTGCGCAGCTTCGCCTTGGGCGCCTGGGCCTTCGCCTCGGCAACCACCTCCCGGATCAGCGGCGCGAGCTGCTCCGGCGGACCACCAGGACCCTGGTCCACACCCCGCTGCTCGGACTCGTTCGCGCTGCTCACACCCGCATTCTTACCAAACCCCACTCACACAGGACGGGCCCGACGGAACTCCGAAATCATCATCGGCGGCCGCCCGCTGTCGGTGCGCCCTTTGGGGTTCCGATGCGCCTAGGGTCGGTAGCTCCTCAGCCCTGGCGGGCTTGCGGTGCCCCGCCGGGGCGGCTGCTCATCATTGGCGACTGCAGGCTGGTGAGCCTTAGAGATTGGAAGTGTGGTTGAGGCCAGGGGTGGTGCGGGTGGCCACTGACCGTGCTTGTTCAACGCACCGAGCGTCGGGGCGCGCATTCGGTGGTGCAGGTTCGAGCAGGCACAACTAAGCCCCTCCATCGGGCTCCTCGCCCCCTGCTGATCATTCACCGAGTACTTAGGCCTCCTCGACCTGCTCCGCTCGAGCCCCGCACCAACTCCACGACTGTCGTTGCTGCAGCCCCAGGGCGGAGGGCTCCTTCCTGAGCTGGAAGGCAGAAGCACTGTGTGCTCGAGCAGTCCGAAGGCAGCGGTGAGGGAGAAGCGTCATTCGTCGAGTACTGGCGGGTGGGGGCGTGTTGTGGCTGCAGGGTGGGGCGGAGGTTCACTCCCAGAGCCATGCCCATGGGCGTCAACTGAGGATTCAGGGAGTCGGTGGTGAACCGAAAACTGGCGGGTGGTCAGGTTGCTCTTTTAGAAGAGGACGCCGCGCTGAAATGCCCCTGACCTGCAGTGATGCGAGCTCCCATGTGCTCTGGCGAGCACTTTTGATCCCGTGAAATGTGTACTTGGCGAGCACATCTTGCTGAAATATCAACCAGCCGTTGACTTTCTGGATGCCGTGTCAGGAGAGGAGTCTTCGCAGGTCGAAGGGTTGAGGAGAAGGCCGGGATGGCCTGAGTCCACCCGGGGGACCGAACGAAGATGTGCCGCCATCGCGACACATGAAATCAACGAGCCGTGGACTTTTGGCGCGCGGCGGTACAGAAAGTTCACAGGTCGTGGACTTTTGGAGCGGTGGCGGACTTGGTGGCGCATCTGAAGTCCCTCACGGCGCGTCGGTGCGTCAAAAGACAAGCAGACGTTGATTTTTAGGTAGTCTCGGATCGCCTGAGTAACAAGGAGGTCCTGTGACATCTGATCCGCCCGCCCGTCGTCGACAGCGCGGGCCCCGGCCTGTCCCCGCACCCGCCGCGGCAGGCAACGATGCCGAGTTCGGAGACATCCTGGCCGTGCTCGGCCAGCAGCTCGGCGAGAAGGTGGCCGAGGCCGCCGACCCCGGCGGCCGCCGCCGACTCAAGGGTGTCCACTTCGAATACGCGGCGGACCCCCGGTCAGTTCACGACATGGCGGGCGGCGCCGGCTACAGCCTGGCCAGCAACTGGTTCACACAGCTGCTGGCCCAGCTTGCCGTCGCCAACAGCATCACCAAGTCCCAGCTCTGCGTTTTCCTGTTCGTAGCCGGCGGTCAAGTACCGGGCACCGGCATCGCCCAGTACACGCAGCAGGAGATCACGGACGGACTCAACAAGATTGCCGCTCAGAAGGGCGGCAAGATGATCACACGCTCCACCGTGAACCGTGCCGTCCAAGCACTATGCGGCTACCACTGGGTGGAAAAGGCCGGCAACGGCCGGATCCAGATGAACGTCCGCCTGTGGTTCCACGGCAACAGCACCGCTCAACACGACGTCCTTGCCGAGATCGCCGAACGCCACGACCGCAACCCTGAGGCCTTCCCCTACGCAGTGGGACCCGAAGGCGCCCATCAGGAGGAGCTGGACCTCGACTTCGGAGCCCACACGGCCGTCCGTGGAAGGAAACGAACTGGGTGATAGCGCTGCCAGGCCCACCCCCGGGCAACCGATCACGAGGAAGGCCATCCCATGGCTAACGTCATGTCTCCGATCGTCGCGGAGCGCATCTGGGCGCTGCCCCTGTCAGGGTCCGCCGTCAAGTTCCTCCAGTACCTCCTCTACCGAAGTGAATTCGGGGGGACCCTCCCAGTACGGCAGAGGGACATGGCAGCGGAATACGGTGTCACGCCACAGGCCATCAGCGGACTCATGGCGCCCCTGTGTGCCCTGAACATCGTCCTGAGACCGCGCAGTGAGGAGCGGAACGGCAACTCATACCGCCTTCACCCTCTCGCGGCGAAGTACGAGACCCCCGAAGCCATGGAAGCCGCATTCCGGGACACCCTCGTCCGCATCCAGGCCGGGGACCTGCCCAACCTGAAGCTCCCCACCTACCACCAGACGCCGCCCGCTCCAACAGGCCGCCCGAAGCTGCAGGTCGCCTGACCTGCACAAACAAGAGGGCCCCCCACCGCAGTGGAGGGCCCTCTTCGCCTGAGTAACAGATGGTCTCCCCAGTATATCCGCCGCCTACCAGAAACGGGCAGCTGCACTACGCCACACAAGGTGACGCGGGACGCCACGCAGCTGGCTTCACGCAGAAGCGAGTAGCCTCACCCATGCCGCGTCCACGGCACCGGGCCTGCTGCGGACGCCATGAGCACCTACCAGCAGACCCCCACCGTCACACCCTTGTCTGACGATGCTCGCGAAGACCGGCCCCGACTCACACCTGGAAACTAGGACAGGTACAGGCGAGGCGGATCTGCTTCCATTCTCGCCGACCTACTTGACGATGTGCCCCTGTGAGGAAGCGTTGCTGGGCAGCACATCTGGCGCAACTAGTGCCGCATCAGGCAATCTTCGCCCCATCGTGACGTGTCCCCCAGTTGCTGTGCCGGGCGGTACCGGACCGTCAGAATGATCGATGTGGCGGGGCCCGGGACCGGGACGAAACTGGTGATCATGCCCTCGGCCGATCCCGTGGCGGACTGAGCACCCAAGTCCACCTGGCCCGCGACGGACGCGGCCGCCCGCTCTCTGCTCGGCCCGACGTGCCACCTCGGTCCGCTGGTTCAGCGCGAGGCCGTAGTCAGGGCCGCCGACCGCACCTGCCCCTGGCTGTAGGCACGGTTCGGCCCCGGCACTCCCGGGTGCTCTCGACCAGCAGCCGACCCCCGACCCGTACCCCACCCTCTATGCTTGGTGCGTACGGGGTTGCCCATTGGCCGCCTCTGGTAGCCGGGGCGGGGTTGTGACGGATCGTCTACTGGTCGAGTGCGGGGCCGATGGGCTGGTGACGGTCCGGGAGTGGCCGTCGGGTGAGCTCTATCCGACGGTGGCCGCTCAGGCGGCTCCCCTGCGGTGGCCCCTGGACAAGCACGACCTGGAGGAGCTCCGCTGGTACCTGGAGCAGTACCTGAGCACTCCGTTCGGGGTCTACGGCGACCGCGGCAGTGCGGTCGAGACCCAGCTGCCGGTCTGGGGGGCCCGCATCTTCAAAGCGGTGTTCGCCGCCGGTCCCGCCCGTGACGCCTACGTCCGGGCCCGGGCGAGGGGCGGTCCGACGGAGGTCGTGATCCTCTCCGCCACCGCCGGCCCCCTCGGCCTGCCGTGGGAGCTGATGGCCGACCCGGCACGGCCCACGCCGCTCGCCCTGGACCGGGTGGCGGTCTCCCGGGGCCTCCTCACGGCCCAGTCAACCGCGGTGTCGCAGGCGACCGGGTCGCGCCTGCGGGTGCTGATGGTGATATCCCGGCCGGACGGACCGCAGGACGTGGGCTACCGGATGATCGCCCGGCCGATGCTCCGCCGTCTAGCGCCCATCCGCGACGAGGTCGACCTGGTCGTGCTGCGTCCGCCCACCCTCGACCGTCTCGGGGAGGTGCTGGCCGAGGCCAGGGCGGCCGGCGAGCCCTTCCAGATCGTGCACTTCGACGGCCACGGCGTCTTCGGCCACGCCCCGCGCCCGGTCGACCGCTTCACCCCGCAGACCGACGACGGTCTGGGCTCTCGGGGGATGCTCGCGTTCGAACACCCCAGGGGCGGGCAGGACCTGGTACCGGCCGAGCAGGTGGCCAGGTTGCTCACCCAGGCACAGGTGCCGATCGTCGTGCTCAACGCGTGCCGGTCCGCGGTGGTCGGTGCCCGGGTGGAGGCCACGGTCGCCACGCGGCTCCTCCAGGAAGGCACCGCAGCCGTCGTCGCGATGGCCTACAGCGTCTACGCGGTGGCCGCCGCCGAGTTCATGGCGGCCTTCTACGAGCGCCTGCTGTCGGGTGACCGGGTCACGGAGGCCGTAGCTGCGGGCCGCACGAGGCTCGCGACGGCCGACGAACGGCCTTCACCGAAGGGGCTGTTACCGCTGGCCGACTGGATGGTCCCCGTTCTGTACGCCCGCAGCGAGGCCGGCTTTCCCTGGCTCAGGGCCCGGCCCGAGTCCGCCACGTCGGTAGGGCGGGACACGGTGCCGCCCGGACCGAGGGAACGGGAGGACACGGACGGCGCCCCGGAGGAGAACGCGGGCGTGGACCTGGAGCTCGCCGCCGAGGCCGAGTTCGTCGGGCGTGACGCCCTGTTCCACACGCTGGAGTCCGCCGCGAGGCTGCAGCGCGTGGTCGTCCTGCACGGACCGGCCGGCATTGGGAAGACCGAACTCGCCAAGGCATTCGGGCGCTGGTTCCGCGACACCGGTGCAGTCGACGCCCCGGAACTGGTGATCTGGCACTCCTTCGAACCCGGCGTCGCCTCCTTCGGCCTGGACGGGGTGATCAACGCCGTCGGGCGGCATCTGCCTGACGAGGACTTCCCGCGACTCGACCGCGTCGCACGCCGGGCACGGGTCGAGAACGCCCTGCGTACGCGGCGCATGCTGCTGATCTGGGACAACTTCGAGACCGCGCACTCCATGCCCGGCCCCGCCCGGGCGACCCCGCTGCTGTCCGAGCCCGAGCGGGCGGAGCTCCGTGCGTTCCTCTCCCGCGTGGCCGCGGGCGGCCGCAGCGCCGTCCTCGTCACCAGCCGCACGGAGGAACAGTGGCTGGGGAACATCCGACGGGTCGCCGTACCCGGCCTGGAACCCGAAGAGGCGCACGAGTACGCCGACCAGTTACTCGCGCCCTACCCGCAAGCCCGCCGACGCCGGGAGACGCGCTCCTTCGGGGAACTCATGAGCTGGCTGGACGGTCACCCGCTGAGCTTACGGCTGATCCTCCCCCACCTGGAGACCACGGACGCACGGGACCTGCTCGGCGCGCTGCGGGGCGCCACACCCCTGCCGGAATCATCCGACGGGGGCCGGACCGGCTCCCTGACCGCGAGCATCGCCTACTCCCTCGGCCACCTGTCCGACGCCGACCAGCAGGCACTCACCGTGCTCACACTCTTCCGGGGAGCCGCGGACAGCAACCTGCTGGCCGCCTACTCACGCGTCCCCGGATGCCCGGCCCCATACCGGGGGCACAGCGCGCATGAGTGGGAGGGCCTGCTGGCGCGCGCCGCCCGGGTGGGTCTGCTCACCTCCCTCGGCACCGGCCAGTACCGCATCCACCCCGCCCTGCCCTCGCACCTCTCGGGCCCCTCGTCCCTACGAGCGACAACCGGCAGCCCCGTCGAGCCCAGTGCCATCGACCCCGCCTTCCTAGAGGCGTGCGGGATGTTCGGCGACTGGGCGACGCAGCAACTGGAGAGCGGAGAGGCCGACCTCGCCCTCGACCTGCTCCATCACAACAGGCTCACGCTCAGCGCCGCCCTCGCCCACGCCGTCGACCAGGGCCTCTGGGAAGACGCCCAGTTCGTGGCCCAGGCACTGCACCAGTACTGGGCGCTCCAGGGGATGTTCGCGGAACGGCAGGCGTGGGCGGACCGCGTCCGGCTGGCCGTCGAGACCGTCGATGGCGAGCCGCCCGCCACCGGCACGCCCGCGCGGGCGTTGTGGCTGTTCATGACCGGTACCCAGGCCCAGGACCACACCGACGCCCGCAGACTCGATGAGGCCGAACACGCCGTCCGTGACCTCCTGGGCGTCCTGGAGGACGACGGCGAGGACCGTCAGGACTCCCAGTACGCAGACATCCAGTTGCAGTTGGGCACCGTCCTCCTGCTGAAGGGACGGCTTGAGGAGGGCAAAGAGCGCTACGCCGAGGCCCTCGCCATCCGACTACGCATCGGCGACCACCACGGGGTGGCCGAGTCCCACCACCACCTCGGCCTGGCCGCCGAGCAGCAGGACCGGCTGGACGAGGCCGAACAGCACTACACGGCGGCGCTCACTTTCAACACGGGCCTCGGCAACCTGCAGCGCACCGCGGCCAACCACGGGCAGCTCGGTTCGGTCGCGCTGCGTCGAGGCCGGCTGGACGACGCCGAACGGCACTACCTGCAGACATTCACCATCAGCCAGCAGCTCGACGATCTCACCACGGCCGCCGGCGCCCTCCACCAACTCGGCAGGGTCGCCTACGAACGCGGGCAGCTGGACGAGGCCGAGGACCGCTACCGGCAGGCCCTGACCATCGCGGAACACGTCGGAGGCGACAGCGACACGGCCACCGCCCATCACCAGCTCGGGCTGGTAGCGCAGGAGCGCGGCCGGCTGGCAGACGCCGAGAAGTGGTACCTGGGAGCAGCCAGGGCCAACGAGGCGCTCGGCGACCGGGTGCGCCTCGCCATCACGTACCACCAGCTCGGCACGGTCACCGGCCAGCTGAAACGCTTCGACGACGCCGAAGCGTGGTGCCGGAAGTCCCTCGACATCACCGAGAAGCTCGGCGACCTGCGCGGGATGGCGCCCACCTACCACCTTATGGGCCTCCTCGCCTGGGAACAGGGAGACCACGTCAAGTCCCTGACCTGGACGGTCCGGTGCCTGGCGCTGTCCGACAGGTGCACCCACCCAGCCCTCGGGCGGGCCCTGGAGCACCTGCCTCGGTTCACCCAGGTCATGGACCGCACGGTCTTCGAACAGACCTGGCGAGCCACCACCGATGCCCTGCCGATGACCGTGATCCACCACATCCTGTCCGCCGAGCCACGACCCACAGATACGGAGTGACGACTATGCACGACACCATCACCGGCGGAGCGCGCGCCGCCGCGCTACGCCTGGCCGACCGCCACCCCGGTCTGCCGGACCACGTGGAGGCGGCACTCCACCGGTCCTCCTCCGACCGTGCCGGCCAGTACGGGGATCTGGACCCGGTCGGCCTAGCCTCCCTCGTCATGAGCGTTGCCACCCTCGCCTGGACCGTCTACAACGACCTGCGCACCCGCACGCCCACGCCCCGAACCGACGTGGTCCAGCGGCACGTTCGCGTCCGCCTGAGCGAGACCGATCAGGCTCCCGGGAGTATCGACGCCGCCGACCTGGAGCAGATCATCACCGTCACGGTCGCCGAGGTCCTGAACGCCGCCGCCCTCCCCCTGGCGGAGGACGACGACCCCGAGAGCTAGTGCCGCATCAGGTGACATTCGCCCTGGCGACGACTTCGCGTAGGCGCTTATCGGCGGCGAACTTGTTCCGCCAGATGATGTAGCCGCGGATCATGCTGCCCTGGACCTCGTGGCTGGCGTGGTCGTTCCCTTCGAGGGCGAAGTACGCAGGGCGGTGAACTGGGCCTCGATGCGGTTGAGCCAGGAGGAGTTGGTCGGGGTGCAGGCGATCTCGACGTTGTTCGCCGCCGCCCACGTCCCGACCCGCTGGCACCGTTTCGTCGTCAGGTGCGGCGAGTGCTTGCCGCAGACGATGGCTATGCGCACGTCGGCTGGGCGCAGCGAGCGCAGGTAGCGGCAGAACTCCAGAACTTCGACCGGTTCTTAGTCTTCTTGATGTGACCGTAGGATCTGCTCATCGATTGGCTTCATGACCGCTGCGACGGCGGACCGGGATCGGTCCCCAGGTCGGTGCCCGCATTCTGGGCGAGATCGGCGACGACAGGAGCCGGTTCGCCTCGGCTGGATGACTGAAGGCGTACGCCGGCTCGGCCCCGATCACGCGGGCTTCCGGCAAACGCCGCTATGCCGGACACCAGCTCGTCAAGAACAACCGGCTCAACCACGTCGGCCACCTATGGGCCTTCGCCTCCCCCCAGCGGTTCACCCGGCGCGGACGCCCAATACCGCCGCCGTCCGGGCAGGAGGAGACTGGCACATGCACGTTCTGCGGCACCTGTTCAACCGCATGCTCGGCCAACCCCACCACTGCCTGCAGGCCTGTGCAGAGGTGGGTGCCGCCGCCGTACCGCCTCCCCGCCGCTGCGGGACACTGGGCCGTCGCGACCACCTTGGACAGATCACCATCACCCGGCCACCGCTGGCTCCTCATGGGAACTGCTGTACTGGCCACCCCGGGCGGATCGGTCCACTGAGGTTGGCGCGGGTCACCGACATCGGTGCGCTCCGATACCCAGCGTACTTGCCACAGCCGACAGTTGTCTGACCATCAGCCATAGTGGGGTGGTATTGACCGGCGTCGCACGGCTCGGTACGCATCCTGCTCTGCGGCCACACACCGCCCCGGCCTCAACCAAGGTGATGACGAACTGTGCGCACGTGTCAGGCGCGACCGAGAAGGGTGAGCAATAGTCCCCGAGTTGCGTGTTCGTCCGCAGCTCCCTGGCGCCGCTGAGGGCGCCTGGACCTGGCCCTGTTCCCAGCATGGTGTTCGTGCTGGCAAGGGTTCCAACGGAGTTCCGGACCAGCGGAAATCTAGCGGATGTGGCCTGAGTCTGGGAGCGACCCAATCTGTCAGGTTATCATCTGATGCATGCCCCCTGAGCCCGGCGTGTCCACCAGCGGTCATAGCGTTCGGATCAGCGGGCTCGTCGAGCTGGTCACCGAGCGGACCGACCCGGACGCCGCGGCGGCGGCAGTGGTCAGGGCACGGAGCACCGACGACGCCTTGGGCCTGGCCGTGACGCTGTTCAGGCTGTGGCGCGCCACGGGAGACCTCACCGCCTTCGACGAGGCGGCCGCAGTCCTGGGACGCCTCGAAGCCGGGCCGTCGGCCACCGCTCCACTCGCCAGGGCCATCCTCGCGATCGCCTGGCGGTCTCGCGCCCACGACGATCCGACCAGGGAGATCCTGGACGCCGCCCTCGCCGCCGCACGGGCGGGGGTTCCTGCCTTCCTCCCGGAGTTACGCGCCCTCCGGTACGCGGGGACGTCCAGTCCAACCGATCTCGACCAGGCGATCACCGACAGCCGTGCCTTGCTCGCCCGGGAGCCCGACGATCTTCTCGTGCTCGTCCGGCTGGCCGCGCTCCTAGGCGACAGAGCCGCCGCGTTTCCGACCCCGGAGCACCGCGCCGAAGCTCTGGAGACGGCCGCGACAGCGATGTTCCGTCGCGACGTCATGACGGCCGACGCCGACGACCCGCGACACCTCTTCATCGGCGCCGTGCTCAGGCACGCTATGGAAGGGCTTCCCGATACCCCAGAGGCGGGGGCCGCGTCCTCCGCCGCTCTCCTCTCCGCCGTCCACGCCGCCGCCGAGCCGCCTCAGGCGGCCGCACGGCTGCTCGGCGTGGTCGCAGCGCTCTTCGAGCACTCGGGACGGGTCGCTGACCTGCGCGTGGTCCTCAGCCTGTACGAGGAGTGGGCGACGATGGCGGAGCCCGGTTTCGTCTCGCTCGACATCGCCGCGAAGTGGATGGCGCATGCCGAGCGTCTCACCGCGACGGACTCCCTCACCGGGAGCGACCTGTTCGGAATCATCCGCGTTCTGGCGGACGCGCCGTACGACCTCCCCCCTTACTCGTCCCAGCAGCACGTCGACTCCCTCGCGCGCCCCCTCGGCGAAGCGATCAGTCTCTGGGACCACCTGCACGCCGATCCTCTGGCCTCCGATCTCGACGCGATCATCAAGCGGGTCGAACCGCTCTTGCCCCGCTTCTCCCCCGGCACGCGCGCATCGCTCCTGAGCCTGCTGGGCTCCCTTTCGGTCAAGCGGTACAACCGAGCGCCGTCGGAGGAGAACAGCGCCTCGACCGTCGCCTTCTACCGAGAGCTCGTGGAGTTCCTGCCCGACGATTCGGACATCATCTCGATCTTGGCCGAAGCGCTGGTTATACATCACCACGCGACGGGCGAACGCCGTCACCGCGACGAGGCGGTCGCCCTGCTGCGCGGGCTGACGGCCGGAACCTCGGGGCGCGTCACATCGCAGACGTCGCTCTCCATGCTCGCTTTCGGACTCGAACCCGGTGAGTCGCTGGAAGATCTTTTGGAGTGCGTGCGGCTGATGGCCGGCATCGACCCGCTCACCCTCTCCAACGGGAAAGTCGTCCTCGGATACGTCTCCTTCGCCGAGGTCGTCGTTCGGCACGCCCTCGCCTGCTCTCCTCCCCTGCCCGACGCCGCACTCGCGGACCTCAGCCGCTCCTGCGCCCTGATCCTGCGCGTTGTCACCGAACCCGACCGCTTCGACCACATGGTCGCGATGGTCGCCGCACTCGACATGAGCCTTGCAAAACAGCATGGCACCGACGCCCTTACCGCCCTCGCCGCCATCGCGGGCACGGACGCCGGCGGATGGTCGCGAGCCATTCTGGACTCCGCCCTCGCCGAACTGGCCGACACCACCGCCATGAACGACGCAGAGGAGTGCGCCCGCGTCGAACGACGGCTCACCACTGTGCTCACTGGTGCCGCCCCCGGCGTCAGCGCGCTGCGATGGCTGGCCCTAGAGCTCAGCCACAGGTTCCAAGGCGCCATGACCGCACCCGACTTGTGGACGGCGGTCGCAGCCGCCCGCGCCCTCGTCGCACGAGGCGGATCCGACCCGTGGTCGGCCAGGACGCTCACTGACCTCCTGCTCTCCCGCCACCAGAGATACGGCGGACTCGCAGATCTCGACGACGCCGTCCGGCTGATCGAAGAGACACTGGCGTTGGTCGGGCCCGGCACCCTCCGCTCCCGGCTGTCGGAGAACCTGGCCGGGATACTCGCCGCCCAGTACGCGGTGCTCGGCGACCTTGCGCTGCTCGACCGTTCCATTGAGGCGATGCGCGAGGTGTTTGAGCTGGAGGCCGACGACAGCGCTGGTTTGCCCATCATGTTGACGAATCTAGGTTCGAAGCTGCTGGACCGCTACGTCGCCTCCGGCACCGCAGCCGATCTCCACGAAGCGGTGCGGTCCGCCGACACCGCCAGCGCCACGCTCACCCATGAGTCCGACGACCGGGTCCATTTCCAGGTGCACAATCTGACCGCCGGTGCTTACCGGTATCTGTTCGAACTGTCCGATGAGCCCGTCCATATCGACCGGGCGCTGACGGCCATGCGCGCCGCGCTGAGCCTGGTCGGCCCCGGCCATCCGATGCGGCCCGCCGCGCTGTCCAACCTGGCCGAGACTCTGCGGCAGAAGGAGAACTCGACGCCGGACTCGGTCAGCCTCGACGAAATCATCGCCCTCCACCGGGAGGCCCTCGACCTGAGCTCTGCGACCGAACCGGCTCGGCCTGGCCGGCTCGCTTCCCTCGCCGTCGCCCTCGGTGAAGGTGCCCTCAATGATCCCGCGAGGGCGGGCGACAGCGCGGAGGCCGTTGCGCTCCTTCGAGAGTCCGCAGCTGCGCTGCCCGCCACAGCCGCGTACAGGAACCGGAGCGTCCTCATCCTGGCGGGCCTTCTGGGCCGGGACACCGCCTCCCCCGAGGACGCCGCCGAGTCCGTCGCCTTGGCGCGGGCACTCACCACCGCGCCGGGCACCGCCGTCGACCTCCGGTTGCGCGCCGGGCTGCTGTGGGCGCGCACTGCCGAACGTCACTGCTCCGTCGACGACGCGCTCGACGCGTGGGACGAGGCGACAGGAGTCCTCGCCGGACTCGCCGACCAGAAGCTCACCAGAACCGACCAGGAGCGGTTCCTCTCCTTCTACCAGGGCGGCGTCGCGCGGGGCGCGGCCTTCGCCGTCCGGTCCGGACGGCCCGACCGGGCCCTCGACCTGGTGGAACGCGGACGCGCGGTGCTCTGGCCGCGCCCCGCGGACGCCGACGTGTCCTGGCGCGACCTGCCCGGCCTGCTCGGCGACGACCTCGCTGTGACACTTGTCGCGGACTCCGCCGGAGCCGTCGCCCTGGTCGTCGGGGCCGACGGGATCACACAGACCGTTCTGCCCGGGCTCACCGACCAGGTCCTGTCGAACACGGCCGCCGTCTTCCTGGCGGTCCTCTCCGGACAGTCAGCCGGGAACCTAGACGCCTACATCACGGCGCAGGAGGTGACGGGGGAACTCCTCCACGTCCTCTGGCATTCCCTCGCCGCCCCGATCCTGGACGGTCTGCCGGACGGGCCGGATGGGCGCCGGATCGTGTGGTGTCCGACGGGGGCGACCGCCCTGCTGCCCCTGCACGCGGCCACCGACGCCGTCAGCGGGCGGAGTCTTCTGGACGTCGCGGTGTCGTCGTACACGCCGAGTCTGCGGGCGCTCGCCTCGGTCCGGCGGCGGCCCGCGGCGGACGGTGTCGTGGACCGGATGCTGATCGTGGCAGTCGAGGAGCATCCCGAGACGGCGGCGCTGGAGCATGTGCGCGGGGAGGTCGACGGGGTTAGGGAGCTCCTGCCGGACGCCGTCCACACCGTGCTGCCGAACCTCAAGGCGACGCGGGACGCCGTGCGGAGGGAGTTGGCGGGGCATCGGTTCGCGCACTTCGCCTGTCATGCCGTCACCAATCCGCTCGAGCCGGGGCGGAACGGGCTCGTCCTGGCCGGTGGGGTCCTGACGGCGTTGGAGATCGGGGCGTCACTGGCAGCCGACCCCGAGTTGGCGTATCTGTCGGCGTGCGGGACAGCGGCGGGCGGCGTCCGGCTCGTCGACGAGGCCGTCACTCCGGCGCACGCCTTGTTCATGAACGGCTTCCGCCAGGTCATCGGCACTCTCTGGCCCATCGCCGATGAACAGGCTGCCGCCGTCGCACGAGAGTTCTACCGGCGGCTCGCAACCGGAACGGACGCCGCTGAGGCGATCGGACGGGCGACATCCGCCATACGGCGTGAGCACCCATTCGAACCGCTCCTTTGGGCCAGTCACGTTCATATCGGCGGGTGAGCACATCCGAAGGGCCGGCTGAAGGGAAAGGCCCGGGACGGATATGCCGTCTGAGGATTAGTTTGGGCGGGATACGTCCACTGAGAAGGCAGGGGGCGGGCTTCGGATCCGTCCGCTTGGAGGGGT
>NZ_JARAYQ010000211.1:0-14581 GCF_033794505.1 Streptomyces sp. MB09-01
GGGTGACGAAGCGGGGGGAGGCGTCGGGGTGCTCGCGCATGAAGTGGCTGAGCAGGCGTACGGCCAAAGCCGACTTGCCGCTGCCCGGTCCGCCGCGGACGGTGATGACCGCCCCATGCGCGGGCGGCTTCCCGCCCGGTCCGGGTTCGCCCCGGGGCGGGCCCGCCGGAGTTCGAAGGCTCTGCGCGGCCTTGTCGCGGATCCGGGTGAAGGCGTCCTGCTGGTCCCCGATCAGGGCGAAGGCCGGCTTGCCCGCCAGGACGGACCCGACGTGATCGAGGAGCCCGGCCGACGGAGCCCACCGGATGCCCTCGAAGGAGGCGGCCTGCGCCGGGCTCAACGCGCCCACGCCGTCGCAGCGCAGCAGGCGCGCCAGGGCCGCGGGCGGCGCCGTCAGATCACCGGCGGTCAGGACAGGGATGTCCCCGAAGGCGGGGGCGGCCGCGCTGAGCGCGGCCCCCTGCCCGGCGGTGGCGTTGTGCAGCACCACCACGGCACGCAGCTGAAGACGGGGCGCCCCGTCAGGACGCCAGTGCCCGAAGAAACTCCGGTAGGCGGCGACCTGGTGGATGGGATGCGTGGTCACCACCCCGTCGCTGCGTATGACCCGGCCGCCGTCCAGGATCCGGCAGGTCTGCCACTGCTTCAGCTCGACCACCACCAGGACGAGCCCGCCGCCCGGCGCGGTGCCGACGAGCAGCGCGTCCAGGCGCCGCCCTCCGCCCGGAGTCCCGTACTCCAGGTACACCCGCAGATCCGACAGGCCGGCCCGCATAAGGGCCGCGAAGAGAGGCGGCCAGCTCGCACGCCAGCTCCGCACCTCACCCTCGTCCGGAACCCCGAACCCGCAGGCGTGGTACCGCTCGACGCACCGCGCGATGAACGCGGGACTGTCCACCAGCGCGGCGATCTCCCCGACCAAGCCGGCCGCCACGCACGCGACACCGGCCGGCACATCCTGCTCCGGCGCCGGCGCTGGAGCGCGTAACGGGACGGGGACGGCGGGCTTGTCCTGCGTCATCTCCATACGGGTCGCATCGCTCACGGTCTTCCCCCCGGGTTCGTGTCGCCGGGGCATCACCCGACGACGGCCGCTTCGGCTCCGGTCAGGCGTTCAGCGCGGCGCAGCCCGCCCCGAACGACTGCCACTGATCGGTCGTCAGTGGGTGCCGTCACACCCGGAGTTCGGGTCCGGCACCCCCATCCGATCATGAGGCTACCGCAGAGAAAGTGCTATCGACCTGTCGATAGCAGGCTGGTTATGATGCTCTGCATGAAGTCGTCGACGTTCGTCATGGTGCATGTCGGCCAGAGCACCGAGTCCCAGCGCAACCTCGAGCACGGCATCGAGACTCTCTCCTGGGGTTTCCCCGAGAAGAAGCCCGAGTACGACACCGCGCAGCCCCGCTTCGCGATCCTGGCCACCGGAGCCTCTCCCCGCGTCCAGCTGGGGAACTGGCTGGAAGGCACGGCCACTCTCTACCTCTTCCAGGTCCGCGGCGGCTTCTACGAAGGCCAGGCCTGGCACTGGCCCGACGAGGAAGCCGAACGCCGCCTGAAGTACCCCCAGCGCTTCGGCATCGAACCCCTCGCCAAGCTCGAGAACGTCCCCCTCGGCCCCGAAGGACCGCTCACCGAAGCCGGCAGCGACGCCATCCGCCGCTCGGGCACCGACCGCGGCATGGGCAAGCTCGTCCAGATGCCCGCCCAGCGCCTCCTGGAACTCGCCGGCATCCCCTTCGACCCCGACGAACCCGAAGACGTCCCCCTGGACCAGTCCCCCGGCTTCACCGCCGACCAGGTCGAGGGCAAGAAGAAGCCACAGCGCCGCCGCCGCGGCGCCGGCTACATCTCGGACCCCAAGAAGCGCAAGACCATCGAGGAACACGCCGAACAACTCGCCATCGCCCACTACGAAAACCAGGGCTGGAGCGTCGAGAAGCTCGGCAAGCCCTACGACCTGCGCTGCACCCGCGGAACGGAGGAACGCCACGTCGAGGTCAAGGGCACCACGGGCGCCGCGACCAGCGTGGAGCTGACCATCAACGAAGTCCTCCACGCACGGGACAAGGACAACACCGTCGACCTCTACGTCGTGAGCGACATCAGGGTCGACACCCACACCGAGCCCTACACGGCCAGCGGAGGAACGCTCTCCCACTACACCGACTGGGAGCCCGCCGACGAAGACCTCCGCCCCCGCAAGTACGAATACCGGCTCCCGGAAACCACCGCGCGAGACGTATGCCAGCCGCAGGAAGTGAGTCACGCACACAGCGAACTCGCTTCCCGTGACGCCACGCTCACTGCCCCGTCGTGACCGGGTGAGAAGGGCGCCCAAACGGGTGCGCTCGCTGCAAGTCCCGGAGGGCGCAGGGACGGAGCACGGGGCCAGAGTTGCGGGCTAGCCCCCCGCTCCCGCACTGTGCCGCCCAGGACGAAGCGCAAGCGCCGAAGTCCCTTCACGCCTCATCACGACGTAGACGAAGGACACACGATGCTCACCGACGTGCTCACTGGCTGGACCGCGGAGACCTTGGGCGGCCTCACCCTGCTGGCAGGGGCCGGCGCCTGGGGCTAGTTCCGGCGCCGCCGGGCCCCTCACACCACTACGACCGGCCCCGACGGGGCCGGACGGCCGGTCCGCACCTACACCCTGCTCGGCGTCCGCGCCGCTGACGGCCAGCCGGTCCACCTGCCCAGCAGCCGTCCCGCCGGCACCCGGATCGCCTGGACCGGACCCGTCGGAGAGAAGGAGGAGTTCGAGCTGACCGACGGGGTACTGCCGGACGGCACCTACGCGGCGGAGCGGGTGGCCGTGTACAGGACGTGATGAGGAGCTGCGCCAGGTGGCCGGCCGGGTTGCCCAGGAGCACCGGCGCCTTTCCGGTGGCACCCCTCTCTCCAGCGGGCCGCCTTACCCGCGCGGCGAGGTCACCCTCGGGCGGCGGCCCCGTGCAGGGGCCGGCGGCTACCTGAGTACGCCTGGATCCGACCTGGCGGCGTCTCACTCCAGCCACGATGAACGTGCGGGGCCCGGCCCGGCCGGCCTCAGCCGCCGCCCTGGAAGGCCCAGAGCACGATCGCCAGCGCGCACAGCACGAAGGTGGCCAGGTGCGCGTAGACCAGGGCGATCACGGCGCCTACCCCGCCCAGGACCAGGCCGCGGGTCTTCGTGTCCCGGTGGGCCGAAGGCCGCCAGGAGGCCGCCACCAGGGCCAGCGGAACAATGTACGGCAGGGCCAGCCACGCAGCGCCTTGGATGAGCGGGGAGGAGCGGTAGCCCCACGCACCGCCCAGTACCGCCGCCACGGTGAACAGGGCCGGGGCCAGCCACCACGGCGAGTTCAGGGGCCGTTTGGCCGGAGGTACGAGGGTAGGAGTCGCTTTCACACCCCCATTGCACCGCCCGCCCCGTGGCCTCGGCATGGGCGCACGTACTTACTTCGCCTGGTCCGCGTACCCAGCAGCCGCAGGGATGTGCGACAGATGACGCCTGCGGCGCCACGCGCGGAATCGCATTGTCGTACCCCTCTCGTAGATTCGAAGGATGACGACGACTGGGGAAGAGGCGGTGGCCAAGCCGCGGCCCGGCCGGCCCACCGAGCTGACCGCCGACCTGCTCGATGAGTGCCTGCAAGCCGCCGGGGAGTCCTACGAGGCCGGGGAGTTGGCGTTCCTGGCGCTGGGCACGCAGATCGAGAACCCGATCCGGGACCGGGTCGCGTTCGAGCTGCACCGGCGGCTCAGGAGGACGGGGCTGGACGTCGGCCGTGAATGGACCGGGATGGACACGGAGGGTGAGGGCGGCAGGCGTGCAGCGCGGCGGGTGGACCTCGCGGTCGTGAAACGCAGTGCGCGCTATTCGCGCCGCGACAAGGCGATGGACACCCGCGGGGTGGTGGAGTTCAAGTCGGCCCGCACATTCAAGGCCCAGTCCGCCAGCGGCTTGAGCACGGTCTACAAGCAGGTGACGGATGACATCGCCAAGTGTGTGACCTGGATCGGGCTCATGGTGGAGCCGATCTTCGCGGTGGTACTGCTGCCGCACGGGGAGATCGTCGACGACGAGATGACCGCTGACCACGTCACGAAGGACTACTGGGAGATGTGGAAGGCCGGCCAGCCGGTCAGGTCTGATGCGGTGCGCGAGCAGGCCGCTGCCGGTGTTGCGGATCGGCTCGCACCGCTGGGTCCCGTACGGCGGGGCGTGATCGACGGCGGCGTCGAGTTCGGGACCCACGTGACGGTGCCCTACGTGATCCTCGGCCCGGTGTCGAACGACACGATGATGGCGTTGCTGAACAAGTGGCCGTTGCCGGCGGTGCCGGCCCAGTAGCGAGCGGGCGCGCGTAGGCCTGGGTGGTCGGGCAGGCGGCGGTGTCGGCTGTGGCCGAGGTGATGGTCTCCGGGCGCGGGCCGGCCTGTCAGATCTGCGGGTGTACCTGGAGTACGGGACTCCGGGGCTCTGCTGCGGAGTCGGGTTCCGGCTGGCCGACGTGAACCGGCACTAAACCGGAGCCAAGGCTGTGGCCGCCCCCTCTTGGGGGCGGGCCGCAGCCTTGGGGGTTCGTCAGATCAGGGCTGCGATGGCGATGGCAGCCTGGATGACGCCGGAGGCTGCGCCGGCCTGTTCCAGGAGGGACCGCACCCGCAGCAAGGCGCTCCGGCGGGCCTCGCCGGGGGCGTGGGTGTCTTGGAGGGTGGAGAGATCGGCCAGGTAGAGGTCCCGGGCCTCGCCGGTGCTGGGGGCGGCGCCGCGCAGCTGTTCGAGGAGGAGGCCGAGGTCGCCGGGGCGGAGGCCGTTGGTCTGGGTGACATGCACGCCTTGGGCGCCTGCACCCCCGGGCTGGACGTACTGGTGGAAGCGGGGCCGTTGCCGACGTTGTGCTGGGTCACGTACTGGATCACTTTCATGTCGAGGGCGGCGCAGTGCCACCCGGAGCGGGTGAGGGCGAGCTGCTCGGGCCGCTCGCCCTCGGGCGGGATGGGCACGGCCAGCCCGTAGGAGACGAGGTCACGCGCGGCCGCGATGACGGTGGAGGCGTCGAGGTGTTCACCGAGGTGGAAAGTGCGGGCGGTGAAGGCCTGCAGGTCGACCCGTTCGTCGGGCCCGGCGAACGCGGCGGCGACGAGCTCGTCGAGGGCGAAGGCCCGCCGGGCGCCGTGGCTGGCGCGCTCTCGCTCGATCCGGTCGGCGTGCTGGAGCCCCGCGGGGGTCACCTGGACGGCCGTCGCGCCGATCGTCGAGGCCACCTTGATGTCGCCAGCGCCGAGCAGCAGGCTGATCGCCTCCAGTGCCGGGCGGCTGCTCGTGCCGCCGGCGAGGGTGATCATCGCGCTGGTGTCACGGTCGGTCAGCTCGACAAGCGTGACCAGGAGGACGGGGGCGAGGTCGTCGGCGATGCGCCCGTGGATGTCGGCGCTGAGGACCAAGGTGCTCGGCGCCGCGTGCGGGCGCGCGTCGCAGCCGGGGCAGAGGAAGTTCGGGTCGTTGGGGAAGGGCGAGTGGTCTCGCCAGGGAGGTGCGTCGTGCACCATGGGAACGGGTCCTTTCCTGAAAGAGGTTGGTGAGGGCTCAGTGGCCGCCCGCCGCCCGTGGCCTGGTATCCGAGGGCGGCGGGCTGGTCGGCCGGGGGTTACGGGCCGGTGACCCGGAACGGACAGTGCTGTTGTCCGGGGACTAGCGCCTGTTCGAAGCCCGCGCCCAGGGCGCCGCCGACCGCGAACTGCGCGCGATCGTCGCCGAGGGACTGCAGGAGATCTACTTCAAGGACGGCGGAACCCGAGCCGACCAGCTCCGGGTCGAGTTCACCGACATCGACTACTTCGACGTCTCCTTCTGAACCCCACTGCCGGGCCCCCCGGCAGCGCCGCACCCGGACGCGAGCACTCTGTCCGGGTACGGCTCACACCCGTATCAGCGCGTCAACGGCGGGCCTCACCCGGAAGATGGGTGCAATAGCGACTGTGGGGAGCCGCCTTCGGATGGGCTGCTCCCGGCCCCGTGGTCCTGTCGACCGCGGGCGGACCCCGGCTGCCGTCACACGTCGCCGGTCACCGCCCCGGTCGACAGCATCCAGCCCGGTGATCTTCCCCCGGTGGGCGGCGTCGACATCCAGGCCCACCAGGGGCGCGTCCTGCGGGCCGCAACCTGGGCCCTGACCCCTGCTAGGCCCCGCGCAGGGGGAGGGTCGGCAAGGGGTCGCCGGGGTTCGCCGGGCGGCCTTCGGACAGCCAGAAGAGGTAGTGGCGGAGGTCCTGCGCGAGGCCTCCGTCGATGTACGCGACGTACTCCCGGCCCCCGCCGGCCGCCTCGCGCTCCTCCGCCCGGTCCGAGACAGACCACGTACGGTCCAGGGCCGCGGCCCACTCCCGCACCCGGCCCCGCTCCCTCCACCAGTCGCGGACGAGCTCCGGGGTCCAGTGGTCGTCACCGTCGCAGGCGTACCCGACCATCGGGTCCTGCGCGACCGCGCCCAGCAGCGCCAGCGCCTGCGCCGTGTCACGGGGCTGCCGGTAGACGAACTCGGCGCCCCACTCGTCGTCGTAGAGCACATGCGCGGGCGCGATCAGCCGGCCCATCCAGCACGTGTCGGTCCCGGCCCCGTAGAACGGCCCCGGCACGTTGCGCCAGTCGCGTTCCGCCCAGCGTTCGGGGCGGGGGTTCCACCAGCGGCCGCGGTACTCCGCGGAGGGCAGCCACGTGCCGCCGTCCGGCGCGGGCAGCGGCCCGGTCTCCGCGGCCCGGACGGCCGGCAGTGGGTCCCAGTAGCTCATGCTCCGCATCCTGTCAGACGGCGCGGGTGGGAAGGGAGGCCGCCCAGGTCGATATCGGGCAGCGGACGCAGCCCGATGGCGCTGCCCCCGCACTGGTGGATCTCATCCGCGTCGCCCGCCAGGACACTGCCCACCGGCGCCAGGCCCTCGCCGAGCTGGAGGAGTTCGTCTTCGGCCACCGGGGCCGGGTCGGCTACCGCTTTGAAGCCGTTCAGGATGCGCGTACAGCCTTGTGTGCGTTCGACCCGGACCGGGCTGTGCGTGGCGTCGTCGCTCTGGAGGTCACCGCAGCGGCCGTGCTCGCCACGGCGGCCGTGACCGGCTTCCTGCTCGGAGGCACCGGCCTCACCAGGGTGCTGGTCACCGTGGCGGTCTGGATGGCGCTGTGGGCTGGGGGCGTGGCCTTCCGCCAGTTCTGGCGTCCGTACCTCGGCGCGTGGGTGATCCTGTCCGAGCCGGCTCGCTGGTGCCGGGCCTTCGGAGTCCTGGTCCTCGCCGTGTTCCTCACCGGCATCGTCCGCAACGCACCCACCTCCCCCTCCACCGCCCTCCTGTTCGCAGTGGCAGCCGGCGCGGCGGGATGGCTGCTCTGGCTGCGCAAGCCCCACACACCGGCGTCCTGACGGGGTCCGGGACGGCGCAGTATCCCCTTGGGGGTGGCACTTTCCCCGGACGCGGGGATGCGGCCGGGCGGGTGCGGCACGCTGGAACCGGCGGGGCCGGCACCGATCCGGCGGGCACGGGCCGTCGTGGAGTGGGGAAGGGGTGGGGTGTGGTGGATCGGATGCTGAGGGATCTGGGTGCTGCGCACGAGGGCTCGGTGGGGGTGCTGCTGGCGGACGGCACCGAGCCGGGGCCGGTGTACTTCGACGTGGGCAGCGGCCCGCACGTGCCGTCCACCACGGAATGGCACGCCTATGACGGCCGGTTCGGCCGCCCGAAGGCCGCCCTCCTGCGCGGCGCGTGCGCGTGCGGCTGGCGCGGGCCGGCCGAGTACCCCCTCGACTGGACCGTGCTCGACGACCAGAAGCCCCTCTACGAGGCCGACGTCGACCTGACCGGGCCGATCGCGGACTACGGTGCGCACCTGACCGTGGTCCGGGACGCCGCCGTCCCCCTTCCCGACCCCCTCATCGCTCTGCTGACCGACTTGAAGGAGAGCTTGGAGACCACCGCGGTGAAGGATCCGCTCGTGGCGTTGAAGGCCCTCGCGGACCTCAGGTCCCTGATCGCCGGGGTGGGTGCGGACACGGCTCTCGCGGTGCAGGTCGGCCGGATCCCGATGGAGACGGTAGCGACCGCGCTCGGTACGAGCGAGGCGGCCGCCCGCAGGTATGTGAACGGCTACCGCCACCCCTGAGGCGGCGTCGTTTTTTGGGGGCATCACCTGGTAGGGCTCGGCTCCGGTGCGCGAACAGCGGACCCGAGCCCGGTCACAGCCCACAGTTCTGCTCAGCCACTCCGTTCGAAGCCGCAGCACGCGATGGACGCCGAGGAACCGGTCACCAACGACGTTGGATGGCGAGGAGACACACATCGAGAACGAGAGCGCCGCCATCGACTTCGTCAGCGAGTCCGCCCCGGCTGCCGGGGGCCAGTCCAAGCCGAAAGGAGCAGTCGAACCAGATCGCACCGCCAAAGCCAACAGCTGCCCGGGCGTCGGAGGCATAGTGGGCGAAGCCTTTGCACCGTTCCCTGGGGGATTTCGATGAGACGCTCGTTACCTGCGGCCCTGGCCGTCCTGTTCGCACTTGCTGGCGCAGCTGGCTGCGGGGGGTCCGCATTGAGGGAAGGCGCCGACGGCCCGGCGACGAGTAGCCCGTCGGCCCCTGTCAAGGCGGCCCCACTGTCCGAGGAGGAGGCGCGGAGGATCGTCAAGGACTTCACCGTGAAGTTTGACGCCGACAGCCATGACACCGAGTACTGGAAGGGCATCACAGAGGGTCCGCTGCTGGAGCGGGCTCTCGCTGTCTTGGAGACCGCGAGGGAGTACGGCACTAAAGGCGAGGCGAGGCCTACCAACTCCCCGGCGACGGAGCACGCGGTGCGCACATGGACCACCGGCAAGGATGATGGAAGCGACCGGTGGATTCTTGGTGCCCACGAGGTACTGGGCTACACCGTGGGCGACGCCAGCAACAAGGCCGAGCTGCGCTGGTCGCTGCACCACCAGCAGCGGCCGGGCGCGCCCTGGCTCACGGCCTTCATCGCCAGTGGCCCCGAGACGACGGCCCTGCCCCAGGTTGCGGTCGGGCCCGAGGGCCGAGCGCTCTCTGGCGGCGGGGACACAGCGGGGCTCGCGGCCGACCCGGCGACGGTCTGCGGGCAGCATGGCGACTACCTGAACACGGATGCCGGTGCGGGCGGCGTGAAGTGGAGCCAGGACGTCACCAAGACGAAAGAGGCCCTCGCCGGGAGCCTCACGCGCATACGCGGAGAAGTCGGCAAGGGCGGCAAGGTCGACGTCGGCATCGACGTCAATCGCACCCCGCACGGCCCCGTCTGGCGCACCACGGATGGTGGCGCGCTCGTGGCGTGCACCACCGTCAACAAGGTGTACAAGGAACTGGCGCCCGGAACGTCGGCCACCTTCAGCAGCAGCGGCTGGGCCGGCACGACGGGCATCCCCTGGGCCTCGTACACCCAGCGGATCATGAACCTGACTGTGCTGAAGGTCCCCGCGGGCTCCTCCGGCGAGGTGTCCGTCGCAGCCTCCTCAAGACTGCCGTACTCCTTCGAGGGCACCAGGTACACCGGCTGACGGCCTGGACACCTTTGGAGGCCACTCGGTCTCCCGTCAGGGCAAGTGGAATCCGCCCTCGGAAAGAAGCGATCGGGTGGTGAGCACTTCGATACCAGATACCACGGTCTCGCGCCCGGTTCGTCAGCCGTCTTCTCGATCGCGGGTGATCATCGGGAAGAGAGCCCAGGGATCGGGAGGCCTGCGCCTGACACCTGCCGGCCGGCGTGCGCGGCACCGCCGCGCGGGCAGGCTGGTACGCCACGGCGTCGCCCTCGCCCGAGCCGGTGCGACGCCGTGGGCCCGGTGTTGGAGTGGCATGTCGGCGGCGGGATCCGCTGCACCGACTTCTCCCGCCGCGCGGCCACGGGGCCAGCCGGGGTCGGGCAGACTGCCACCACGGCGGACGACGAGAAGACTGCCACTGCACACGGCGGCGGCCGGCCCGGCGACCGGGTCGTAGACCAGGCTGGGGCAACCCCGTCTCGGGCGCTGCGCCCGGGACCGGGCCGAGAGGAAGGACGCGCAGCTGGTGGGGGACATCGATGACGCCCTGGACCGCGCGGACCGCGAAGGGTTCACCCGGGAGCCGCCCAAGACCCTGAAGGGGCGGATCAACTTCCTGATGCGCCAGCTCAAGACGACCAAGGCGGTCGCCGAGCAGCTGGGGGTGAGCCAGCGGTCGGTGGAGCGCTACCGCAAGGGCGACCGCAAGACCCCGCCCAAACGGGTCGCGGACCGCATCGACACGGCCGTGCGGGCCCGCTGGCAGCCCGTGGTCCGTGGCCGCCGCCGCAAGGAGGCCGCCACCCACACCGGGATCACGGTCGAGACGCGGGCCCGGTTCGGCTACACCGCACCCGTCGGCACGACCGACGACGGTCGGGTGCGGCGCCTCACCGTCCACCTCCCGCCCGCGTACGCGCAGCGCCTCTTCGACGCCCGCGCACAGGGCGGAAGCGACCAGCAGATGCGTGAAATCGTCGCCGAAGGACTGCAGGAAATCTATTTCAAGGACGGCGGAACCCGCGCGGACGGCCTTGAAGTCGAATTCATGGACATCGACTATTTCGACGTTTCCTTCTGACACGTGTGGGTGCGCCCACGCATCGAGGGTCGGTTCGCAGGCAGACCAGATGCGTGGAACTGCATGGAATTGCGAAGTTTGCATCGGGCGGCCAGGGCGTAAAACCGGTGGCGTACCTGGTCGTTGAAGGGTTGGGATGCACACCGCTTCGGGGGCTCCATCGGTTCCCCCGGGTCTGCCCGGAGCGGGCCCCGGTCCTGGCGTCAGCCACAACTTGCCAACCCGTGCCTGTGGTCGGTCGCCGCCCGCCTGATGCCCTGTACGCGAAGACGTTCTCCGGTTCGGACGGGGCCAAGGCCGTGCACTGGTACCGGAAGGCCGCCGATGCCGCCGGCGACCATCGCCACCTGCGTCTGGGTCCGCGGCCGCGCCGCGATCGCACTCGGCTACGAGGGCGCCCCTGGAGACCCAGGTGGGAGCCGTAGTGAAAGATCTTGCTCAGAGGGTGTCCGAAGAGCTCTGTGTCCTCGTGGTACTGGATGCAGCGCGTTCGCGCTGTACTGCCCCCCCGGCCCACCTGCCGGGCCGGCGAGTGAAATGGGGAAGCCGTGGACTCCACGACATCTCTGTGTGCGGTCCGTTGTCTGCTCGGGTCCTCCTCCGAGTCCGACAACGAGCAGCACTGCACCATCCACGAGGTACCGGTGCGTTCCTGGACCGCGGCCTTCGGCGCGAGCCGCGGAGCCTGCGTGCTCGAGGCGGACTTTACGGAGTTCGTCGAGGCCACCGAGCGTCAGCTCTACTACCGGGCCCTCCGCCTGTGCCGCCACGCGGCGCAGGCGGAGGACCTGACACAGCAGGCGTACCTCAAGCTCTGGGTGAACTGGACGGCGTACCGCTCCTACCCGCCCGAGCGTAAGAAGGCTCTCGCATTCAGCACGGTCAAGAGCGTGTTCATCGACTACGTACGCGTGAAGTCGAACAAGTACATGCCCAGCGACCTCGCCGACCACGACGTGGTAGGCGAAAGCGACTTTGTCGAAGAGCTCATCGCGTCCGAAAACGCCCGTGAAGTCCTGCAGGCTATGGAACAGCTGCCCGAAATCTGGCGGAAGCTGATCGAGTCCGTCTACTTCGACGGAAGCACCGTGGCGGCATTCGCTGAAAACGAGGGTCTCGCCCCCAAGACCGCGAGCCGCTACCACAACAAGGCCCTGCAGATGCTGCACGGGATTCTCGGAGAGCGTTAGAGAAGAGGCAGACAATGGACGCTCTTGAAATGCGTCTTAGTCTGACCGCTGATTACCTCAAGAGGGAATCCAGCACAGCCGTTGAGGAGCTCATGGCTGCGGCATTCCATGCCGTCCGTACTCCCGCGGCTGGCGCTGGGGAACTCGACCGGAGGGGGGAGGGGCCCAGCTCCCTCCCCCCCTCGGGGGGAGATCCCCGGTCAGCGCACCCGAGCATCATCAAGGAGCAGCGCCGGACACGATTCCACGAGGAACTCCGAACGCTGCTGGAAAAAGAAGGGAGAGGAAACATTGAAGGCCCGGCTCTGCGCAGGATTGCAGAGCTGACAGAGCTTTTCCAAGGAGAGCAGGACGCCCAGATCTGGTGGGAGAGAGCAGCTCTCCAGGGCGACACCGTCGCAGTCATGATGCTCGCCGACAACTGAAGAACCCGACGGACGCGACTGGCAGGATCGCAACCGTCACCAAACAAAGGAGATATCAGACCGCCGAGTACCGCAGTGGGAGGAGACGCGGAACACGGCTCGACACCAGTAGAGAACCATCAGCGCACCTTTGCAACACAGCATAAACGTGGGAACTCAACAACCAGGAATCGAGCGGAGTGGGTCCGCTCGTAAGAGAAAGGGTCATCGGAAATGCTACCAAGGGATAAATTGCATTAAGCGTAAGTAGAGGGCGGGGGCCCGGCATTTGGGAGTGCCGGGCCCCCGCGGCTCGAGTATGCACTAGCGTGAAATAGCTACGCTATAGACCGTGCAGCTGGAAGGATCCGGGACAGTCCACACCACGACTTTGTCATCCGAATCATCTAGAACCAATTCACTGAGAGAGACATCCAAACCCAGAAGAAGCAATCCCGTAGCGATTCCTATCGCCACGGAACCTCGGATACTTGCCGGGCTGAACCACTTCCGTAGAGACTTCTCACTTCTCGTCAACTTCTTTCCCCGAGTTCCTCGTAGCGGCCTTCTGCTCACTAATACGAGGGCAGACAACGATCGAGACATCGATCTCATATGTTCGGCGTGATGGGGACTGTAAATCGTTCGGCTCTGGCCCGTAGTCGGTGGTGACGCCGAGTAGCCATCCACGATCATGATCTTGTGATGGATGTCAACTCTCTTATCGGGACGGTGTTTTCCGGGCTATCGCCGTTGGTCGTGGAGGACGTGGTGGACGGTGGTATCGCGGTGGTGGTCAAGGCCCGCACGCGGGATGTGGCAGTGCCGTGTCCGGCGTGCCGGACGCCCACGGCGAAGGTGCACGGGTATCACCGCCGGACGGTGACGGACGTGCCGGTCGACGGCCGCCCGGTCGTCGTCCACCTACGCGTACGGCGGCTGGTCTGTCCGGTCCTGGGCTGCCGACGGCAGACCTTCCGCGAGCAATTTCCCGGACTGCTGGAGCGCCATCAGCGCCGCACGGTGCGGCTCTGCTGGCAGATATCGCAGGTGGCTCGGGAGTTATGCGGCCGGGCGGCCGCACGTCTGGCCGGTCTGCTGGCCTTGCCCGTCTCCCGCAGCACCGCACTGCGGCGCCTGCCGCTGCCGCAGCAGGCCGTCCCGCGGGTGATCGGCGTGGACGATTTCGCCCTGCGCCGCCGGCACCGCTACGCCACGATCATCACGGACGCCGAGACCGGCAGACGCATCGAGGTCCTGCCCGACCGCGAGATGGCCACCCTGGAGTCCTGGCTGTGTGAGCATCCTGGTGCCGAGGTCGTGTGCCGGGACGGCTCGGCCACCTACGCCGAGGCCGTCCGCCGCGCCTTGCCCGACGCGGTGCAGGTCAGCGACCGATGGCACCTCTGGCGCAATCTCTGCGACAAAGTCCTGCTCGAGGTCCGCGCGCACGCCGGCTGCTGGGCCACCATCAACCCGCCCCGCCCCGGTGGAGTACGCGAACAGACCACCCGCGAACGCTGGGAAAAGATCCACGACCTCCTCGGCCAGGGCGTCGGCCTGCTCGACTGTTCCCGCCGCCTCAGCCTGGCCCTGAACACCGTCAAACGCTACGCCCGCATGCCCGAACCCCACACCCTGCGCATCGCTCCCGCCTACCGGCCCACCCTCGTCGACCCCTACCGCGACCACCTGCGCCGACGCCGTGCCGAAGACCCGGCCGTCCCGGTCACCCACCTCCTCGAAGAGATCCGGGAGTTGGGCTACACCGGCAGCGCGAACCTCCTGGTCCGCTACCTCAACCAGGGCCGCGCCGAAGGCGACCGCCCCGTCACCACCCCACGCCACGCCGGCCGCCTCCTGCTCACCGACCCCGAGAACCTGCGCCCGAAGGAAACAACCCTGCTGGAGAAGATCGCCGCGGCCTGCCCGGAGATGACCGCACTCGCCGATCTCATACGCGGCTTCGCCGCCCTGCTGAAACCGCGAGAGGGCAACGACGCGAAACTCACCGAGTGGATCACGGCCGCCCGCGCCGTCGACCTTCCCTACCTGCGCAGCTTCACCCATGGCCTCGAAATCGACCGGCCTGCCGTGGACGCCGGCCTCACATTGCCCTACCACAACGGCCGCACTGAGGGCGTCAACACCCGCACCAAAAGGATCATGCGCCAGATGCATGGCCGAGCCGGATTCGACCTCCTCCGCCACCGCATCCTCCTCCCATGACAACAGAACGTCACCACCGACTACGGGCCAGAGCCGCTCGTTTGACAGACCCCTGTGACCGCTTAGGTTCGCCGGGTTGGTGCTCATGGTCCTCGTGCCGGTTGGATGTGACGACACGTCCGATCGGCGCGGGGAGGCGGGATGGCACAGC
>NZ_JARAYQ010000212.1:0-14484 GCF_033794505.1 Streptomyces sp. MB09-01
CGAGGGTGCGGTGGGGGTGCTGCTGGGGGACGGCAGTGAGCCGGGTCCGGTGTACTTCGACGTGGGCAGCGGCGGGGACATGCCGTCGTCGACGGAGCGGCATGCGTACGACGGTCGGTTCGGCCGGCCGAAGGCCGCCCTGCTGCGCGGGGCGTGTGCGTGCGGGTGGCGCGGTGCGGCCGAGTACCCGCTCGACTGGACCGTGCTCGACGACCAGACGCCCCTGTACGAGGCGGACGTTGATCTGGCCGGGCCGATCGCGGACTACCAGGCCCACCTCACCGTGGTCCGCGACGCCGCGGTTCCGCTCCCCGATCCTCTCACCGTCCTGCTGACAGACCTGATGGAGAACCTGGAGACCGCGGCGGTGAAGGATCCGCTCGTGGCGCTGAAGGCCCTCGCGGACCTGAGGTACCTGATCGCCGGGGTGGGTGCAGACGCGGCGTTGGCGGTGCAGGTCGGCCGGATCCCGATCGAGACGGTCGCGACCGCGCTCGGCACGAGCGAGGCCGCCGCCCGCCGGTACCTGAACAGCTACCGCCATATGTGAGATGACGGCCGGCTCGGCCGGTGGTTGTTGTCCAGCAGGGCCGCACACCGCCCCGGGAACTTCATCTCCCGGCTCTGCCCGGGTCCCGGCTGCCCGAACCGCGTCAGGCGACCGGATCGGCGGCCCCGCATCAACGGGGCTTCCGATCAAGCTAGGGTCCGGGTAGCCCGTGCCGATATGGCGTGCTCGGGTGAGGCCCGGGGCCCAGAGCGCTCTGGGGGCAGCAGTACCCCCGGGCCGCCCCACCGACTGCCGCCCGTGCTGATGGTGTCCGTCGTGACCCGACCGCGTGTTTGTCAGTGCTGCCGGGTCCGCAGGTGTCTCCCGCCAGCCCGGCTTACCGCGGCGCGGGCCCGGGCCCGGTTCCTTGCACCCGCCACAGCCGTACGGTCCGGTCGTCCGACCCACTGGCGAGGGTCCGCCCGTCAGGGGTGAACTCGATGTCGTTGACGGGGTCGGTGTGGCCGTACAGGACGGGCCCGACGGGGCTCGCGTCCGCGACGTTCCACAGGCGCAACTGCTGTGCGCGGAAACCAGCCGTCGTGGCCAGTGTCCGTCCATCCCGGCTGTACGTCACGTGGAACTGCGCTTGGCTGCCGCTCTCCCCCCTGGACACCGCGGTGCCGGTGAGCGGCTTGCCGATCTGCTGTCCTGAGGTGACGTCCCACAGGCGTGCGTCCGAGTAGCGACTCGAACTGACCAGGGTGCGGCCGTCGGGGCTGAAGGTGTAGTCGCTCAAACTCTCGGTGGGCAGGGTGCTCACCCGTCGGCCGTCGACGGTTGCAATCACCTGGAGTTCCTCGACGTCCAGCCGTTCCAAGGCCATCACGGAGGAGTCGGGGCTGAAGTGAGCCCTGCGGCCTTCCAACGGATCGCCGAGCGGGCTTCCGTCCTCCATGCTCCAGAGCTGTGCTTCGCGGGTGTACCGGAAGGTGACGAGGAACCGGCCGTCGGGGCTGAAGCGCGTGGCGGTCACCTGCTGTGCCTGCGGGCCGGTGAGGACGACCCAGTCCTCCTGGGTCGTCAGGTCCCTGACCACGACCCGGTCCTGGATAGGAACGGCCTCCAGGAGGGCATGGCCGCTGTCAGTTGCCCGGAGGACCTGTGACGCGCCGGAAGGCTTGCCCGTCCAGGGGTCCCAACTCTGGCGGAGGGGCTCCAGGGATTCGTCGCCGACGAGGGTTCCCTCCACGGTCCTGCCGGATGCGTCGAAAGTCAGGTCCAGGAGTCTCTCCGCCCCCTGCAGCTGGGACAGTCGGCGCCCATCCACGGTCCACACCTGGCCTCCCGCGGCCGGGGCGGCGGTCCGGAACCTGCTGCTCCCGTCCACCGTGGCCAACAGTCTGCCATCGGGGCTGAAGTCCAGTGCGCTGACCTCGTTCGGGAAGGGGCCGAGCGTGAGGAAGGAGCCGTCTCGAGGGGCGACGATGAAGGGGGCGAGCATGACCACCGCACCAGCGGCCAGTCCGGCCGTCCGCACCCACCTGATTCGGGCCCTGGCCGGTACGTCGCGCGCGGCCGGTGCAGCGCGGCCGGGTCCGGGTTCAGCTCCGCCGGGACCGTCGGGGGCCGCCACCAGGTGTTCTTGGAGCCTCACGTGCCGGAACTGGTACGCCGGCCCGCTCTGCCGGAGCAGACCCCTGCGGTGCGCGTCGGTGAGGAAGTCCGTCAGCCGCCACGGCAGCCGTCCGCGCATCTTGAGGTAGGCCAGGGCGACCAGGAACCGAGGGTAGGCGCGGGAGAACAAGACCGTCACCATGAAGACAACGCTGGTCAGCGGAAGAAACACCTTCAGCAGCAACCCCGGATTGCCCAGGACGGTCGGTGTGCCCTTCAGGACGCTCGCCAGGGCCGCGTCGGGGTCGAACCGGCCCGGCTGGCCGGCCCAGCCGGTCGCGGCCTGCCCGGCCAGCTTTCCGGCCGGCAGTCCGGTCAGCAGGAGCAGCGGCATCATCAGCACGAGCACCAGTCCGGCGAGGGCCGCCCCGCAAACGGAGGACCACCGATCCTGTGCGAGGAGGGACTCGGGTGTCGTTCGGACGGCCGAAGGGGGCGGGGAGTCCAGCCAGTTGTGGGCAGCGAGCGCCAGGCCGATGCTGGCAGCCACGGCCACGCTTCCCGCGATCAGCTCGGCAAAGCCGATGTAGTACGTGACGGGGCGGTCGCCCGTCCAGAACACAATCGAGGTCGTAACCAGCACGGACAGCCCGAGGAGGCCCGCGACGAGGAACCCGGTGGCGAAACCGCGGCGCAGCCGCCCGAGCGACCCCGCGAAGGTGAACGACAGCCGCCCCGGCTGTCGCTCGGGGAACACGAACCACAGGACGACCAGGCCCATGGTGGAGACACCGCCCAGAACACCGGACGAGACCAGGATCGAGGGGATGTCATCGTTCCCCGACCAGGTGGCGAGCATGACCACGAGGGCCGTGAACGTCATCCCGACGGCCACCGATCCACCCAGTACCGCCCACTGCGGCAGCACCCGACGGGACATCCGCCACCACGCGAACTCACGTTCCCCGTAGCGGTGGAGGTGATATGCCAGGAAGGTCAGCCAGCGGCGGACCTCGTCCGGCTGCCAGGCGGGTTCGGGGGCGTCGGGATCCGGCTCCCCGGAGGGCAGCCGTTCGGGGGCGTACGCCGCGTCGACGACCTGGTCGGAGAGGTGGTCCTCGATGGCGTGCCTGCAGTCGAACCGGGATGCGTCGAGGAGCACGGACGGATCCCCGCCCAGCCGCCCGTACACCATCCGCGCCAGCGACAGCATCAGCGGCGTGGACAGCGCCTCGTGCACAGGGCTGCGGGCTCCGCCGCGCAGATGGGTGACGACCCGTCCCCAGTCGGTGCCCGTCGGCCAGTCCACACCCTCCAGGTACGCCGTGGCATCCGTCACGGACACCGGGTGCACCTCTACCACGGGGGCCCGCAGGAGCACCGGGGCCCCTCCCGTTACTACGTCCTCGTACTCCGTGGTCCGGCAGGTCAACACCACCGGACGGTCATCGCCCACGTAGCGGTTCACGGCCTGGACCGCCGCGCGGCGTCCGGACTCCGGAATCTCGTCCAGTCCGTCGAGGACCGGTAGCAGGAGCCCCTCGTCCAGCAGGAGCTGCGGTATCTCGGGACGCCCTGCGTAGTACGTGGCGGCCAGCGACTCCACCAGACGGCCCTGGAGGGTTTGCCGTACGGGGTCCCAGGAGGATGCGGACAGCAGCACCGGTACCTTGGTCCTGGTCCCGTCCTGCCGGCGGCCCAGAAGCCCCAGCGTCAGCAGGACAGCCAGCACAGTCTTGCCAGCGCCGGGTTCGCCGAGCACCACCAACCGGCCGCTGGGGATACGCCCGTATCCCTCGGCGAGTACGAGCAGGGCGTCGTCGAAACCGTGGTCGAGCCGGCCGTCCAAGGCGATCCGGGAGATCCGGCCGGGCCCGGCTGTGGGATACACGCGGTCGGGCTCGTCGGCCACCTGACGCGCACTCGCCGACCAGGTCAAAGGCACCACCCTGGGCTCACGCAGGCCCCTCGTCCGGGCCTCCGCGCTCCACTGCGCCCCGACGGTACGGGCCAGTTCATCGGCTTCGGCCACGGGGTCGAGCACGGGTAACCGCTGTGGGCGGAGCAGGCGTTCGAGGATCGGCAGGGCCACGGCGAGTGCGCCCAGGAAGTAGGCGCCGATGGTCGCGATCAGGGAGGAGCGCTCCTGCCCCGCGAACAGCATCCAGACAGCCGTACCGCCCATGACCACGGCCAGCGACCACAGCACGGCCCGGTCGAAAGCGCGACTGCGCACCCGCGTCATGGAGCACCCCCCAGGCAATCCGTCCTACGAACGGTCAGATTGTCGCCGATGTGCCGTCACGGCGCGGGAGTTTCGCCCAGAAGGGGCCGGGCGCCCGACCCCGGCCGGAAGCGGTCGATCACGGAGCCCGCGTCCACGGACACGGGCTCTTCTCGTTGCTGCAACGGTCAGAAGCTGACCTTGAAGTAGAGCTGTTGGAGGCCCTCGTCGGCGAGCGCCTGGAACTCGGCTTCCGTGGCGCCGGCGGCGGGCCCGCCGAGGGTGCCGGGGACCCGACAAGGGCCTCGGCGCCCCTGGTGTGTCAGCGGCGGCGCAGGGCGAGCGCCACACCGAACGCGGCCGCCAGCGCCGAGGCCACCCCGCCCACGGCGCTGATCGGCCCGGCCAGCGAGCGGTGGACCAAGCACAGGTAGCAGGCGGCGCCCAGGACCAGGACGACGACAATCCCCGCGAGCAGCAGCACCACCGGGTCGGTCCCCGACCCGGACGGCTGCTGCGGGGACTGGAGCTGCTGCGGGTGCTGGGGCTGCTGGTCGACGATGGACATGAAGGGTTTCCTCCCGTTGTTGGCCTATGGACGATCCGCAGACTGCGACGCGGAACACCAAGCGCCGCAACCCCTGGTGCCGCGGGCGGGCCACCAGATAGGAGGGTTATGGGGGGATGGGCGGCGAAGTCATCAGTACCCACCGAAGATTTTTGGGCCATGGAGGTCTCCGGGCGGTGTTGGAGCCCACCTTGAGGGCCACCCGCCGTGCCGGGGAAGGCGCTGATGTCCCCAGTTCGGATTGGGGCCATACCCTCCGCCGTCCTCCGGTGGAGGCGCGCCACACTGAGGGAATGATCGAGCGCCGCCCGCTGGGCACCGGACCCCGAACCCCGCACGAGCTCACGGCCGCCACCGGCCCACGCGGTCGCCTGGCCGCCGGACTCGCCCCCGCCGAGCGGCAGGACCCGGTAGCGGCCGAACAGCCGCAGACGGGGCGCAGGCGCCCTCTTGGCCCCGGCCCCGCACTGTCCGACCGGTAGCGGCCGCCGCCCGCCCCCACCGGACCGCGGGGCCGCCCCCGGGAACACCGGACCTCTATGTCCGGCTGACGCGTACATAGACACCTCAGAGGGCGGTTCGTGAGTCTTCGGGTGGTTCTGGCGTCGCCTGATGGTGTGGGTGTGGGCTGAATCCGCCAGTTTCCGGGCTCAGATCTGTTGATCTGATGAGGTGGCTGAACGCAAGCCGTACCCGAGTGGCCTATCGGACGGGCAGTGGGCGTTGATCGAGCCGGTGATCACGGCGTGGAAGGATCGGCACCACTCGGTCAGCGGCCACCAGGGCGCCTACGCCATGCGGGAGATCGTCAACTCGATCCTCTACCAGGGCCGGACCGGCTGCCAGTGGGCCTACCTCCCGCACGACCTGCCGCCCAAGAGCGCGACGTACTACTACTTCGCGGCCTGGCGGGACGACGGAACGGACCAGGTCATCCACGAGCTCCTGCGCTGCCAGGTCCGTGAGAAGGCTCGCCGATTAGAGGACCCGACCCTGGTGGTCCTGGACACTCAGAGTGTCCACGCGGCCGCCGGGGTCCCCGCCTCCACGACCGGCCGGGACGCCGCGAAACGGGTCACGGGCCGCAAGCGGGGACTGGCCGTCGACGTGCTCGGCCTGGTCATCGCCGTCATCGTCCTCGCCGCGAACACGCACGACAACACCGCCGGCACCGCCCTGCTCGACCAGGTCGCCGCAAACACCGGCGGCACCGTCGGGAAGGCCCTGGTCGACCAGGGCTTCAAGAGCCACGTTTTCATGCACGGCACCCGCATGGGCATCGACGTCGAAACCGTCCAGCGCATCCCGCAGGAGAAGGGGTTCGTCCCGCAGCCCAAGCGATGGCGGGTCGAGCAGACCTACGGGACCCTGATACTGCACCGGCGCCTGGTCCGAGACTACGAACACCGCCCGGACTCCTCCGCCTCCCGCGTCTACTGGGCCATGACCCACGTCATGGCCCGCCGCCTCACCGGCGCGAACACCCCCACCTGGCGCGACCCGCAGACGGTGACCGCGTGAACCTCCGTCCCCTCCTCGACGCGCTGAGCATCCAGGAGAACGCTGCCGAGGCCCTGGCCGACGACCTCCGCACCCAGATCGACGAACTGCAGGCCCGGCTGCGGGAGGCCGAGACCCACCTCGAGCACCTCGCGATCACCCGGAAAACCGTCACCAGCCTCACCGACCGGCTCCCGACCGGCCTGCCGGACCTGCCCGAGCACCCGGACTACCCCCGCATCCTCGCCGTATTCAACGACGCGACCGGACCGCTGACGGCCCGGGACATCTGCGACGCCCTTGGCCATGAACCGCTACCGAAGAACATCGAAGGCACACGGGCCAAGCTAAAACGCCTGGTCAGGCTAGACATTCTCACCGAAGCCACGGCAGGAATCTTCGCCCGGAAGCAGTAGCCAGCCGAGCACCACGACCACAGCCCAACCCCCGACCCCAAAACGGGCATCACCTCACGAACCGCCCTCTCAGGGGGGATGAGGCTGGTCGATGGCCGTGGTACTACCCGTCGTCGGCGGAGAGGGCACATAGGTGACGCCGCCCTCGATGCTGTTGGCAGCGGCGAATCGGGTCTCGGCCGACGGTCGTGCCGCCGAGGACACGGAGCTGGGCGGGATCGGTCGGGCCCCATCCCTGTGTCAGTGGTATGAGGGATCATCATGCTTGCGTACGGGCCGTGCCGGGCGCCGAGAGCTAAAGGGGGCGAGCGTGCTGCAGGACCACTTCGTTGAGACGGTACAAGGGGACCGGTACACGTACACGAGGCTGAACCGTGCGGTCATCAACGAGCTGCGAGCCGGCCCCTCCGCGGGCGGTGACGAAGAGGCTGCACACGCTCTGATCGACCTGCTGATCGACGACCTGCCTCAGGACTCTCAGCATGATGGCCTGATGGACAACTCCGACACCGGAGCGGTCATACGCTGCCTCAAGGCCGTCCTGCGTCGCCTCGGCATCGATTTCGAAATCCCGTTCCACGACAAGCAGGGCTACTTCTCGTTCCGGATGGAACGCAGCAACGACTACAACACGGACCTGACCAGAATCTTCGCACCAGGGCGTGCGGCGCTGGAACGACGGGAGCAGACAAGCTTCACGGGAGGCCTTCGGGGGCTGCGCGGCGAGCTGCGCAACCTCATCTTCGCCGCCGCGCAGAAGCCCGAGATCGTCTGGAGGGACGTCGCGGGTGGGGTCATCGAGATCACGAGGAACAAGGCCTACTGCCTGCTCTACGACCGTCCGGTGGGAGCAGAAGGTCTCACCTGGGGCGCACTCGCCAAGTGGTGGAGTCTGCAAGACGGCATGTATGGGGCGCCCGAGGGGGTGAGGTTGCAGGCACTCCTGAATCGGTTGAGGACCTCCCTCAACGCCCCGGAACAGCTGCTGCTGGACTCCTACTGGGAGTACTCGACGCAGCGAGGCTTTGATGACTGTCCGGCTCTGCTGCCGCAGGTGTATCTCCACTACGACCCCGTGTCGCAGAACCAGCGGATCCAGCGGGTGGAGGGCAAGGTGCTGACGCGGCAACGGATGGACTTCCTCATGCTCGCTCCCGGCGGCCGTCGATACGTCATCGAGCTGGACGGGAAGGAGCACTACTCGCGTGACGGGAAAGCTGCTCCGGATCTCTACGCCGACATGGTCCGGGAGGACCGGAGAATCCGGCTTCAGGGGTACGAGGTCTACCGGTTCGGAGGAGCCGAATTCGTGGACCCACAGGCGGCCAAGAACATGATGCGGGGATTCTTCGATCAGCTGTTGAAGCCTTAGCACCGACACGCCGAGAGGAGCGCCGGTCTCCCGGCAGCGGCCTCCGTCGGACCGGTGCCGTCAGCCGTCGCCGCCGTCGGCGGGCGGCGGGACGAAGCGCCGGTCGAGCCACTCCTGCGGCCGTCCCTCCGCCTCGCCGTAGGACTTCTCCCGCAGCCTGCGATCCAGGACCGGCTCCACGCCGAAGAGCTCGGCCACCTCGGCGGCCGTCTGCGCGGTGCGCTGTAGATCCGAGGAGAACAGTTCCACCTCGGCACCGTGCGGGATCCGTGTCCGCAGTGCTCGGGCGATGGCGCCCGCCGTACGGACGCCGGCGGGTGTCAGCCGCGAGTCGTGCCATCCGCCGACGACCCCCTCGACGTGGTGCGTCGCCTCCGGATGGGTCACGACATGAAGAGTGCGCACGACTGTTCCTCCTTGAGCGGATGACGTCCCGTCATCCTGGGTGGAGCGAGCCATCTTGTTCAAATGCGTGGCAGGGCTGCTGGCCGCGTCGCGCAGTGTGACGGTCATGCGGCCGAAAACCTGCTGAACTGCAATGACGTCACGGACTAGGCTCCATCCCGGCCCGTGCCGGTATGGAGTGTGCGGGACAGGCCCCGGTCCCCATCCATGGGACGCAGTACGGCCGGGGCCGCCCCCCGTCGGCGGCCGCAGACGCCCGGGACGGACGGGCGCTGCGCCGAGCCTGCGCGAGGGCGACCGCTCACCCCCTGTTCGACGTCGTGATGACGAACTACTGGAAGGGACGTGGCCCGTGGAGACGATTCCCAGCCACCCGCACGGGAGGCACTTTCGGCACTGCTACGCCTACGAGGGCAGCTTCTGCTCCTGCGGCGGCCAGTACCGCGGGGAGGACGCCGGCCCTCGCCTGGAGTGGCCCCCTGCGCCCTTCAAGCTCGCCGCACCCCACCGGGTATGGGCGGGCCGTGGTGAGTGATGCGGCCGTCGCGGACCTGCGACTGGCCCGGCTGCCGTCCGCCTGTGTGGCTCCCAGCAGGCGGCCCTGGTGACGGTGTCAGCGGTGGGTGTAGCGCTGGCCTGGCTGTGTGCCGTTCAGGTGTCGGAACAGGATGAGGGCGACTTCCCTGACGAGCTGTTCGACCGTGTGGACGATCTGATCGATGCCCACGGTGCCGACGACATCGCCGAAATCGTTGCCGGGGCGGTGGACGCCGGCCAGGCGTCGGTGGAGCAGGCGATCGTGTTCCTGAACGTTGCAGCGTGGTCGGGGACGGACAACGGTGCCTCCATGCAATCCACCCTGGACGGGTGGGTGCGCCAGGCGGACGATGCCGTTCGCCTGGGCATCGCACTGCACCACGAGTGCTACCCCCTGCCCACGCGCGCGGAGATGGTTGCCAGGCTCTCTGAGATCGCTCTGCGCTTCCCGCAGTACCGGGCGGTCTGCGAGCGCCACATCGCCGACCGCCCCGCGATCTGACCATCCGGGTGTCCGCCTGGCGTCACGCCGACTGAAACTGCCGCCCCGGCGCCCTCGCCCACAGGGATCGTCCGTTCGGTCACAGGCACGCCGGGGCGGAGGTCAGCTGTTGTCGTCCGGGTTGTAGACGTCCTTGTCGTCCGGGACGTCCACCTGTACGGGCTTGTTGATGCCGGTGAAGGCGAGATCGATCGGGTTCGGGCCGCTGGTGGTCATCTTGAGGAGAAACGGTTCGCCCTTGGTGGCCACGAGGAAGACTCCTTGGGCCGTGTTGATCGTGACCGCCTCCTGACCGTCGATCTTGGTCAGTGCGCCCTTCTCCGCGTAAGGGACGCTGTAGAGCTCCCTGAGGAGGCCGTCGCGGTCGCACAGAAGGGTCAGTCCCTTCATGGAAGGGTCCGAGTTCTCCGTCCGCGTCCAGCGGCCCGACATCTCCTTGCGGGCCTGACTCGCCTGCTCCTCGGGCATGTCCTTGGTCTGGGCGAGCATGTAGGCCTCGTCGCCCCGGAGGAAGGTGTGATTCCGGGTGCGGACCACTTCGATGGTGCCGCCGCTCTGGGCCGACATCGCGCCCTTGCATTCGCCGGTGCTGCTGATCGACAGGTTCACCTGCGTGGATACGCCCTGCCTGGACGTTGTCCCGCTCATGGTGAACGTGGATGCACTGCGCAGCGCGGTCGCGGAGTCGTTCAGCACCTGGGAGCCTTGCCGGCCGGGGAAGGGTTCGGACGGCACGCAGCCGGTGAGCCCGAGGGCCGCTGCACCGGTCAGGGCGGCGGCGAGCAGGCGGTGAGCGGTGTGCACGGAGACTCTCTTCAGCGAGGAGGGAGCGGATGGTGGGAAAGAGCGTACGAGGCGACCGGACGGCACCCCACGACCAGGTCGGACTGCCGGTGCGCCCGCACCGGCCGCCGCACGACCGTGCCGGTGCGGGTGCTGCGCCCGGCCTGGCGGCCTCAACCCGCCGCCGGGTGTTCGGCATCCCTCCCGGCGCCGGCCGTTTCGTGGGCACGCACGGCGGGGGAGCAGGCCGGAATCGAACCGGCGTCCTCCCTCTGAGCAAGAGGGCACGTCGACCTCTGCGCTACAACTCCCCCGCCGCGGTACGCGCACCCTGGCGCTCTCTCCAGGACCCCCGTAGCGGTTTTCGAGCCTGTCGTTCGCAGTCGTCCGGCGCAGGGCAACGGCCCCGCATCCGGCAGGCTCCTTGCCCGGCCCTGTGCGGCCAGGCGGACGCCGTGGAGGTGGAGATGTGCTCCGCGTCCGACTCACCTGTCCGGATGGTCTTGAAACTCCAGAAGGGCTGCCACTGGTCCCTCTGCCACAGCAGCCCGATAGCGGTCGTCCACCAGGCGAACGAATGCACGGTCGCGGCGGTCACCGGCCTCCATCGTGCGGCGCCACCCAGCGCATTCACGTTCCCACTGTTCGCGTGCGATCTCACCACGGAAGTGCCCGTCGAGTTTCACCGCGAGTTTCTCGACGGACAGATGGCCTATGCGGAAGCGCTGCAGCAGCTCTCCGAGTGCCAGCGAGGTGATCAGGTGCTGCTGATGCCGTTTCAAGGTCACCGGCGCAGTGGGTGGAGACCATGCCTGGAGCAGTGCCGGGTCGCTCAGCGCGAGTGCCGCGAGCTGGAGATGGCTCTCCCTGATGGCCTGCTCGCTGCTCGTACGCGCCAGCCGGACCTGGTAGAGGAGTGAGAGAGCCACGCCCGCCAGCGCGATGGCAGAGAGGACGACGGACACCGCCCCGTACGTCTGGCTGATGTCACTGAGCTTCCCCCAGTCAGCGCTCGCCGGAGCCAACGCGGCCAGCGCGAACGGCGTGGAACCGATCAGCCCCAGCAGACCGAGTCCCAGCAGGACGTACACCAAGCCCATCCGTAACCTCCGAATGCGCTGCGCCCTGTCGCTTCCCGTTGTCACATGTCCCCCCCTGAGAAACACCGGATGCCGGTTCGCTGATCAGGATGGGGGTGCTGTCGATACCCGGCAAGGGGGCCATCTGCACGGGGTTGCTCATGCCGGTGAAGGCGAGGCCGATCGGGTTCGGGCCGTCGGTGGCCGCCTTGAGCGGACAACGGCGTGCAGCGGACCGCATCGACCGCATGCCGCTGCGCGAGCACGCCCAGGCCGTCGCCCGCACCCTGCGCACCCCGTAGGAGGGGGATCCGGTCATGTCCGCATCCACGGCCACCCGGTGCGCGTACGGTGAGGTGACGACCCCGCCGCCGGGAGGACCAGCCATGAGCGCGCAGCCCGCCCCCACACCTCCTCATGCGGGCATTGCGGCCTACCGTCACCCAAACCTTGCCGGGTCCTCCTCTGCGCCGAGCACGGCCGGGACTGGGACGGAACGATTCCTATGACCTCCTCCGAGGTGCCCTTCGGCGGATTCTGCAGCTGGGCAACGGACGACGACATGACCGTATGCGGCCGTGCCCTCCACGAAGGAGAAGTCCCGCCGATGAGCGCGCAGCCCGACCACGCCCCCATCACGCAGTACGCCCCCGCGCCGGGGCGCCGGCCGAAATCTTCGCCCGGCTGCGCGTCGACCGGCGCGCGGATACCTGGGTGCAGGCCTTTCCGACCAGTGACTTCTCCTGCGAACGCTTCCCGCTGTCGGCGCCTTGCGATCGTTGCCAAGATCCCACAGACATGTTTTAGCCTGCCCCCATGCCCACCCCTGTGCATGCACTGGCCCACTGCCCCGTGATCCCGGCCGCCGTGGCAGAGTTCCTCTCCCTGCCGCAGCAACCGACGGCTGCGGATGACTTCGACGCGCTTGACGCCGTTCTGCGCGCTCGGGGCTGGAGTTGGGAACACGAATGCCTGACGGACTCCTACCGCACGGGCTATGGGCATCCGTTGTGCACCGAGGGCGACACCCCTTTCGGGGACCCGACGGCGCGGCGATTCCTGGTGTTCGGACAGCTGTATCCCGTCGACCCGCACGACGACGACCTCGACAACATGCCCTGGCTGGGCGAACTAGTGGACGACTGGGGCAGGGCCCCGGGCTGGACGGTTCGCCGCCCGTCCACAGTGGAGGCGTGCACCGAGATACTCAACCAGACAGCGGACGCCGTCACCGCCCATCTCGGCGCCGCTCCGGAGCGGACGGTCACCAGCGACGCGGCCGTGGTGACGGGCCCGCCGATGCTTCACCGGATCTGGCGCACCGACACGCAGGCCGTGATCGTGGGGCCACACGCGGACAACGGTCCCTACGGCTACCTCACCCATCTGCAACTCGCTGCTTCTCCCCTCAGTCTGGCCCGCGAATTGCCCCCCGAGGGCGACACGGCGGGACTGGACCGCTGGATCGAGGCGCACGTCGACTGGTGATATGAACTACGCCTGGCGCCTGGCGCCTGACGGTGATCGACGGCTGCTGCCCAGGGGCGCTGTATCGGTTCTGTCGTACGGGGACGGGCTACCCGGCCTGTGCCGGTATGAGTGTGCGGGTCAGGTCCGGGCCCCGGCGACGGGAGGCAGTACGGCCGGGGCGGCCGTCGCCGCGCGCGCCCGGCTGATCGAGTGTCCGCGATGCCGGGATGCCGCCCGGTGCGTGGGGCTCTTACGTTGCCCAGTCCAGTCCCAGGTCCGCCAGTACTTTCAGCTGTTCCGCGCCGAGTTTGGTTCGCCTGCTTTTGGTGTTGGTGAGCCAGATCCCGAGCTTCACCTCGGCCCCGCCGTCCAGGACTTCCACGCGCGTCCCGGGGACGGTCACCGAGCCGGTCCGGGCCGTGTACTGGGCGAGGGCGGCTGCGCCCCGTTCGAAGGCCCCTGAGCCGCCCTTGCGGGCCGTGGCGGGGGCCTTCTGCTGTTTGGACATGGGGCTGGATGCCGAGGCGCTGGAGGCGTTCGCGTTGCCCGTCGGCGAGCTTGGCCCACACAGCAGTCTGGCGCTGGCGGCCGAGCCTATTGCCGATGTCCATGCCGTGGACGGTGACACCGGGCTCGATGTGGACGAGGACGCTCTCCTCGGCGGTCTCGCGGAGGGCGGCGTGGTGGCGTTGCCACTCGGGGGACCAGGCGGGGTTCCAATCGGGGTCGATCGCGGCGAGGGCTTCGGCCCGCCCGGGCGGCGGAGGTTGGAATCCACTGTCCGAGGGGTTTGTCGAGTGCCACCGCGGTGCGGGGGCAGCACAGGGTCCAGTGCCGCTCGTAGTAGACGCGGGCCGTGGCGAGGTGGTCTAGCTGGCGTCGAAGTAGACCAGTGTGGTGCCGTCGTCGGCGTGGCGTGCCGTCAGTGCGATGTCGGCGGCGCCGGTGTTGGAGCGGTCCATGCGGTCTCGCATCACGCCCACGCAGAGGTCGTACTTGCAGGAGTCGAGGAAGAACGGGGTCTCGTCCGGCGGCTTGCGGTCGGGCAAGGACTCGGCCACCCAGGCGCCGAGGTCGGCCTGTGGCATGCGGAAGGTGACCTGGTATGTCTCGTCCAGGACTCCGTGCGACCGGCACCGCAGGTTCGTCGCCCCATCGGGGACGGGGGCCGGCAGGTAGGCGAAGGCGTCCTTGCACGGCACTCCGTAGTCATCCTGGAACGCCGCCAGGAGCACCCCTCCGACGGTCCAGGCGGTGGACAGGGTCAGCCATGTGACCCACAGGGCGAAACCTACCGCGACGGCCAGGAATGCGTTCTCTACGACCCTGAAAGGTTGGATGCGCAGCGGCATCAACCGCCGCTTCCCTGAAGTGCTCACGTGCCCCCCGGCCATCATGTCTTGAACGCGTTCAAGACGCAGCCTATCGGATGCCGGCCCGGTGCACGCCAGATTGGAGGGTGGGTTCGGCCGCGGCCGAACCCACCCTCCAATCTGGCGTGCACCGGGCCGGCATCCGATA
>NZ_JARAYQ010000213.1:0-14366 GCF_033794505.1 Streptomyces sp. MB09-01
GTGCTGTTTTGTAGGATGTTGTCTTTCTTTTTTGTTAGTGGAACGCTGACCACCGTGATTCACACCTATTATGTCTGCGGCAGCGTCAGAGGTGTAGAAGAGACAGGGCCCGACCGGGTCCGTACCCGTACCCCTGCCGCAGGCACAGTCCCCCGCCGGGCCGGCCGACAGCCCAGGAGCCGCACCCGCAACCCCCACCGGAACCGGCGTCCAGACCGGGCCGCAGGCCGGACCGGGCCCCCGCCCCGCCACTGCCGCGCAAGCGGCCTCGGGCCGCCACGCGCCCGTATCTGTACCCGTGCCGCAGGCACAGCCCGCTGGCGGACCCACTGCCGACCCGCGTGCGGTACCCGAAGCCGATGCCGGGACCGGCGTCCAGGCCGGACCGGGCGCCGGCCCCACCACGGTGGCTGCCGCACAAGCGGCCACGAGCCGGACCGGGTCCGTATCCGTACCCCTGCCGCAGGCACAGTCCCCGGCCGGGCCGGGCGCGGACCGAGGGGCGGCACCCGAGACCCCCGGCGGGCGCCAGGCCGGAACAGGCACCGGGCCGGAGGCCGGAGCAGGAATCGGCCCTCTGGCCCGAGCCCAGGCCGGGCTGCAGGTCAGGCCGAGGGCCGCCCGGCCGCAGGCCGGAGTGGGGTCCCGGCCGGAGGCCGGCGGGCAGACCGGGCCGCAGGCCCAAACGCAGGCCGGCACGGGTGCCGAGCCGCAGGCCGGGGCCGGGGCCAAGCCGCAGGCCAGCGCGGGTATCGGGCCGCAGGCCAGCGCCGGGGCCGAGCCCCGCACCGGGCCGGAGGCCGACCGGCAGACCGGGCTGGACACCCAAACGCAGGCCGGGGCCGGAGCCGGGGCCGATTCCCACACCGGGGCGAAGGCCGACGGGCAGACCGGTCCGCAGGCCGACCGGCAGACCGGGCTGGATGCCCAAACGCAGGCCGGGGCCGGGCCGCAGGCCAGCGCGGGTATTGGGCCGCAGGCCGAGGCGGGGGCCGAGCCCCGCACCGGGCCGGAGGCCGACCGGCAGAGCGGGCCGGAGGCCCTGACGCAAGCCGGGTCCGGGGCCAAGCCGCAGGCCGGCGCGGGTATCGGGCCGCAGGCCAGCGCCGGGGCCGATCCCCGCACCGGGCCGGAGGCCGAGCGGCGGACCGGGCCGGAGGCCGACGGGCAGGAAGGGTTGCGTGACGGGTGTCGGGTGCCCATGCCCTGGTGCGGGTCGGAGCCGCCGTACGGCTTCGGGCCGAGCGGGAGCTGGCTCCCGCAGCCGGCCGGCTGGGGCGGTCTCACCGTCGCCGCCCAGACCGGCGACCCCCACTCCACCCTGGAGCTCTACCGCGCCGCCCTGGAACTGCGCCGGGCGATGCCCGGCCTCGGCGCCCCGGAGGCGGGCACCGGCCCCGCCGACGAAGCCCCGTACCGCTCCGGGATGCGCTGGCTGCCCGCGCCCGAGGGGGTGCTCCTCTTCACCCGCCCCGGTTTCGCCTGCACCCTCAACAGCCGCCCCGACCCGGTCGAACTTCCCGCGCCCGGACGTCCCGTACTCTCCAGCTCCCCCGTGGAGACGGACGGCCGCACCGTCCGCCTTCCGCCGGATTCGTGCACGTGGTGGGCAATTTGAGTGTCCGCCCGGTACAGTCCAATCCCGTGACCGCACGGCTAGCCGACATCGCAGCCCAGGCGGGGGTCAGCGAAGCCACAGTCAGCCGCGTGCTCAACGGCAAGCCCGGTGTGGCCGCCGGCACCCGTGAATCCGTACTGGCCGCGCTCGACGTGCTCGGCTACGAACGGCCCGTACGCCTGCGCCAGCGCAGCGCGGGGCTCGTCGGTCTGATAACCCCCGAGCTGGACAACCCGATCTTCCCGGCGCTCGCCCAGGTCATCGGCCAGGCCCTGACCCGGCAGGGGTACACGCCGGTGCTGGCCACGCAGACGCCCGGGGGGTCCACCGAGGACGAGCTGACCGAGATGCTGGTCGACCGCGGAGTCTCCGGGATCATCTTCGTCTCCGGCCTGCACGCCGACACCACGGCCGACATGGGCCGCTACGACCAACTGCGCGGGCAGGGCGTCCCGTACGTCCTCATCAACGGGTTCTCCGACAAGGTGCAGGCCCCCTTCGTCTCCCCCGACGACCGGGCCGCGATGCAGCTGGCCGTCACCCACCTCACCGCGCTCGGGCACACCCGGATCGGCCTCGCGGTCGGTCCGAAGCGCTTCGTGCCGGTCCTCCGCAAGATCGAGGGCTTCCGGCTCGGGATGAAGGAGCGGCTCGGACTCGGCGAGGCCGAGGTCGAGGAGCTGATCCAGCATTCCCTCTACTCGCTGGAGGGCGGCCAGGCCGCCGCGGCCGCGCTGATCTCGCGCGGCTGCACGGCGGTGGTGTGCGCGAGCGACATGATGGCGCTCGGCGCGATCCGGGCCGCCCGCCAGCAGGGGCTGAGGGTGCCGCAGGACGTGTCGGTGGTCGGCTTCGACGACTCCCCCCTCATAGCGTTCACGGACCCGCCGCTGACCACCATCCGCCAGCCCGTGCAGGCGATGGGGCAGGCGGCGGTGCGGACCCTGCTGGAGGAGATCGGCGGTACGCCGGCCCCGCACAGCGAGTTCGTGTTCCTGCCGGAACTGGTGGTGCGCGGCTCGACGGCCTCCGGCCCGGGGCAGCGGCGCGCGGCGTCTCGTACCTGAGACGGACCGGCTGCGCCGAAGACCGTCCCGAGGGATGATCGGAGGCGAGAACGCATCTGGCAGACTCTCTCCCCATGGGTGAATCGAGCGTGAAGACACTGGAAACCCGGACGGATGTCTCCTCACCCACCGTGGTCGAGACGGAGACCCGCCCGGGTTCCGACAGCGCCCTCCTCACCCGGCTGCGGGCCCCGCGCAGGCCGCGGATCTGGTTCGAGGTCCTGCTCATCGCGGTGAGCTACTGGACGTACTCGCTGATCCGGAACGCGGTGCCCGAACAGAAGACGATCGCCCTGGCGAACGCCGACTGGATCTGGGGGGTGGAGCGGAACCTCGGCATCGCCATCGAGGAGTCCGTCAACCACGCCGTCAACTCCGTGACGTGGCTGATCGTGGGCATGAACTACTACTACGCCACGCTCCACTTCGTCGTGACCATCGGCGTGCTGGTCTGGATCTACCGTTTCCATCCGGGGCGGTACGCCGCCACGCGCCTGGTCCTCTTCGCCACCACCGGTGTCGCCCTGGTCGGCTACTACTTCTATCCGCTCGCGCCGCCCCGGCTGATGAACGGGCAGAACTTCGTCGACACTGTGCTGGTCCACCACACCTGGGGCTCGATGGCCTCGGGGAACCTCAAGCAGATGTCGAACCAGTACGCTGCGATGCCGTCCATGCACATAGGGTGGTCGCTCTGGTGCGGGCTGACGATCTTCGCGGTCGCCTCGGCCCCGTGGGCCCGCATCCTGGGCCTGCTCTACCCGACGGCGACCCTCGTCGTCATCGTGGCCACCGCCAACCACTTCTGGCTCGACGCCGTGGGCGGCATGATCTGCCTGGCGTTCGGCTACACGGTCTCGCGGTCCTGGTACGGCTCGATGCCGCACCGTCTGCCGCGCCACCCGCAGCACGCCGGCCCCCACCCTGCTGCGGAGCTGCTGAACCGCTTCCGGACCCGCGCCTGACGCCCGTCACTACGGGCCGGCCCTACGGTCGATCCGGGCCGGGGCCTCGATGAGGGTGCGCGCAGGATCCACCGGCTCTCGCAGGGACGGCTGAGGCGTACCTCGGCCTCCAGCAGCCCGCGGAGCAGCGGCGTCGCTGCTGCCGCCGGGGCGCCGATCCCAGAAGCGACCCCACGAGCGGTGGGACCCGCCCACCCGGTCCGCACCGAAGCCGCCCCGCCAGCCGAAGCCGCCCCTCCAGCCAGACCCGGACCCGAGCCGGGACAACGAACCGGTCGCCTCCGTGGCCGATTTGCAGGCGCGGGAGGTGCCGGACCGCCTGCGGCTGCACGATCCGCGGCTGGTGCCGTCCGAGCGCGACACGGTACGACCGGCGCCCGCCGCCGGCCGGCCTCGAGCGCCGTCACGGCGCCCCTGACCCGCTCACTTCCGACGGCGGCGATCCACTCTCCCGCCAAGCTGTCCGCCCACCGCCTGCGGCTGCCCCACTCCGACCGACGGCCACGCCGGCGCCTTCCACTGCGACCTTCTTTCCCGTTCGGAAAGAAGATGGTACTTTCCCCATGAGAAAGTACTCGGAAGATCGATGATCAGGGACGCCATCCATGACCGCTTACGACGCCCAGACCGCCCTCGACGCGATACACCACCGTCGGGAGCAGACGTTGGCGGCGTACATGCGCCACGCCCACTCCCGTCCCTACCTGATCGTTTCGGTGCTGGGCCTGTTCGCCGTGTGCTCGTCCTTCGACCTGCCGAGCCCTTGGAACACCGCCGCGGTCCTGGCGGGGAACGGCCTGACCCTGGGCGGGTTGTTCGTGCACCAGCGCAGGGCCCCCGTCCGCCGGAAGACCGTCAGCTCGGAGGGGCTGTTCTACTCGGCCGTGGGGGTCCTCCTCCTCGCGCTCTTCTGGACGGTGGCGATCGCCGCCCACTTCCTCGGCCTGCCGGCACGGCACACGCTCGCCGCAGCTGTCACCGCCCTGGCGGCCCTGGTCGCCTCGTACGCGATGCGCCCGGTCGTCGAGAGCATCGTCCGCAGGAACGGCCACGGCTGATGGACCCCGACTTCGACGAGTTCCTGCACGTTCCGGCGCGACTCTCGGTCGTCGCGCTCCTGGCTCCGGCCGACTGGGTGGAGTTCGGCTACGTCCGGGACGCGGTCGGCACCAGCGACTCCGCCCTGTCCAAGCAGGTCGCCGCGCTGGCGGACGCCGGGTATGTCGAGGTCCGGAAGACACGGAGCCCCACGGGACGGCACACCCACCTCCGCCTCACCCCGCACGGGCGTCAGGCATTCCAGCGGCATGCCTCGGCGCTGGAGAGGATCGTGGCGGCGGCGCGCAAGCCTCTGGAATAGCAGCCGCGGCCTCCGTCGCCCTCGCTAGGGTTGCCGCCTGCCGGTCGGCGAGCCGGAGGGTGCGGATGACCGTCCGGGGACAGGTCGACATGGCCCGCGCCCAGGTGTTCGGCGAGGTGGCCGAGCTCTACGATGCCGCTCGCCCGGGATACTCGGACGCTCTGGTCGCGGAGGTGCTGGGCTACGCGGCCCTCGGCCACCGTGCCGCGGCGGAGATCGGCGCGGGGACCGGCAAGGCCACGGTGCAGTTCGCCGCGGCGGGCACGCCGCTGGTGTGCATCGAGCCCGACCCTCGCATGTCGGAGGTGCTGCGCCGCAACACCGCGCACCATCCGGGGGTGCGGGTTCTTGTCGGCGCCTTCGAGGACTGACAGCCGGGCGGCCGCCGCTTCGGGCTGGTCCTGGCCGCCACGTCCTGGCACTGGACGGATCCGGAGCGGCGCTGGGACCTGGTGCACGCCACCCTCGCGCCCGGCGGCGCGGTGGCGCTGTTCTGGAACCCGCAGGGGGTTCACGACGCGGAGTTGCATGCCCCCTGGCCGAGGTGGACGGCCGGCACGGGATGACGGGTGCACCGCACAGCGCGTTGGAAGGCTTGTCGCCCAGGAAGGGACCGGCATGCGAACGCCCGTGTGCTGCAGCTGTCCGACCAGCTGGTCGTCAAGTGGACCTCGCCGCAGGGCGTCGAGCTGATGGCCGCGGGGGCCGTCCTGGTCGACGGGCTCCTCGCATACGGGCCGCCCCCGTCGTCCTCAAGGAGCCGGCGAGTACGGTCACCTCGCGCTGCCCCGCCACCGGCGAGCCGATCATGCTCGCCTCACCCCGGACGGGGTGCACGACCTGAGTCCTTCCACTACGGCCGTCACCCTCGCTCCCGCCACCGGGGCGGATATTCGCGAAGTCTTCTGCAACCGCGTGAACTTCTATGCCACTGCGCAACTCGCCGAGGCGGCCGCGGAACGCGACAGCGATCTGGCCGTCTGCTCCATGGACGAGGGCTGGGCCGTCGGCAAGCGCCTGGCCGATCTTTTCTGACCCCGGGGAGCAATTCTTCCGAATGGGGTCGCGGGAAATGGGCACGCTCTCGGCGTGCACTTCACCGCACCCCCGACGCAGTGATCCGGCGCACGGTTGCGTGACATGCATCACGGTGCGCACCTCGGCGTAGGACACCTTTCCGGGCATGCCACGTCATCGACATTTCGACATTTGTCCGTTTTGCATTCGACATTCCCCTCTCCGACGGGAACGGAATCCGTGCTACCGCCGGACTGGTCGCCGACTTCCCTGGTCACGGGCATTCCTGAAGACACATCACATGGTTGCGCAAGTGACCTGATCGTGACCATGCACGATCATCGGCCCGTTTCAAGCCGGGTGTCGAATGCCCCGCGTGCACGCTAAGCAGAAACTTGCCAGGCCATTGGCGGACTTCTAAGAATGGCGGCTATTCCGGCGTCCCGCAGTTCCGGCGCCGGGAGCTTCGCGATCACCGAATGAGGTCACGCATGCAGAAGCATCGGAAGAAGAAGCCGTACCGGAAAATAGTCATCGGCGTCGGTGCCCTGGCCGTCGTGGGTGTTCCCACGGCCGCCATGGCCTGCTTCGACACGGACGACAGCGGCCGGACCCGTGCCGCGAGCCACCAGGGCCAGCGCCCGTGGCAGTACGCGCCCTCGGCCACGCCGAGCACGCCGGCCCCCGTGGACGTCCCGACGGCGCCGAGCAGCCCCCCGGTCGCCGAGCCGAGCAGCCCCGCCGCGGCGCCCGCGCAGCCGGTCGTACAGACCTCCCCGCCCGCGCAGCCGCAGCGGGCGAAGCCGCCGGTCGCCACCCAGAAGCCGCAGGCGCCCGAGCCCCCGAAGACCTCGGCCCCGTCGGCCCCGTCGACCCCGCCGGCCTCCGGCTCCGTCGCCGCGGTCCTCGCCCTCGTGAACCAGGAGCGCGCCGCCGCCGGATGCCCGGCCGTCGCCCTCAACGCGAAGCTCACGAAGGCCGCGCAGGACCACAGTGCGGACATGGCCTCCCACAGCAACATGTCCCACACCGGCTCCGACGGCTCGGACCCGGGCACGCGCATCACCCGCGCCGGGTACACGTGGAGCACCTACGGCGAGAACGTCGCCTACGGCTACAGCACGCCCGAGAAGGTCATGGAAGGCTGGATGAACAGCCCCGGCCACCGGGCGAACATCCTGAACTGCTCCTTCAAGGAGATCGGCATCGGCCTGGCGCAGCCCGGCAACTACTGGACGCAGGACTTCGGCACGGCGCGCTGACGCCCGCGCCGCCCCGGGAGAGCGGACCGCGGACCCACGACGGGTCCGCGGTCCGCTCTGCCGTGCCGTGCCGTGCCGGTCACAGCTTGAAGAGCACACCTCGCCAGGTCCAGCCCGCTCTGAGGATCGTGTGCTGCAGGGGGTTCTTCATCTCCGCCGTCTCGAAGCGGAACGTCTCGACCTTGTGCCGGCGTCCGTCGGCCCCCCGCTGGAACTCCCACTGCCGGTAGACCGCCTTCCCCTGCCCCCGGCCGTACTGCTCGCCGGAGCGCTCGAGCGACGGCTCCCACCGCTCTTCGAGCGTGCGCACCTCGTGCTTCGAGGGGACCAGGCGCATGCTGGTCTTGAGGGTCAGGCGCATCTCGCTGATGCGGCACTCCGCCACCAGGTCGGCACGTTCCCGCGGAGTGCCCTCGCGCACGACGAACCGCGCGTCCGGGCCGCCCAGCGCGAGCAGCGCGTCCCGGAGCCTCTGTGCATCCAGCGGCGTGACCCCGTGCGGGGGATACCTGGTGCCCGTGCGCTTGTCCCAGAAACGGCCCACCGTCAGCTCCCCGCCCCGGTGTCCGGGCGCACCGAGCGCACGAAGGCCTGGAAGTCTCCCAGGACGCTGTCGTGCTGGGCCGCGGTGGCGGTCAGCGCCAGCCGGATCATCGCGCGCTTGTGCGGGTCCTCCGTGTCCACGAGGGACAGGTACGCCTGGGACTGGACGAGCTCGTGGCGGATGCCGTCGGCCTCGGCCGAGAAGCTCAGCCGCTGGGCCAGGGCAGGTGCGTCGGCGGAACCGGCCTCACGGCGGTGGACCACCACCACCGACTCGGCGAACTCGCGCAGGCGCTCCACCGACGCGTCGGCGATCTCGGCCAGCGTCACCCCGTCCTTCGGGAACCCGCCGTCGACGGTGATGTTGGCGGCGAACCCGGCGTCCGGCTGCGGATGCACCGCGGCGAAGGCCACCCCTGGGGCGTCGAACCCCTCCGGACGGGCGGGGAGCCAGCCCTCGGGCAGATGGAACTCGATCGGCACCGGCAGTGCGGTCGGCATCTCGGAGCCTCCTTTCACGGAAACGTACATCAGTCGAGCAGCCAGTCCTTGAAGTCGCCGGCGGCGTCACCGACGGCGTCGGCCGTATCGCCCACCGCGTCTGCCACGTCCCCGGCGGTCTTGACCACCTTCTCCGGATCGACGGTGATCTCCAGTCCGATGGCTCCGCCGAGGATGGGCGAGGCGCCGCCCTTGCCGCCGATCTTCCACACGCCGGTCTCCTCGTCCTTCTTGTAGCCCCACCAGGCCTCGGCCCCGGGACCCGCCCAGCCTTCGGCCGTCAGGCCGACGCCGATCCCGCCGGACTCCACACCTCCGGTGATGCTGCCCTTGGCGCCGGCGAACGCCTTTGCGCCGACGGTCAGTTCCTCCCTGGTCGCTTTGGCGCTGAGCCCGCCTTCCACACCGGCGAAACCCTCGGCCCGCCCGTAGACGCTCTGCGCCCCGTGTTCCACCCGGCCCTCGGCCAGACCCCGCACTCCCGCGGACGCTTCGGCCTTGGCGACGAAGCCCTTGTCGGTGATGCCCACGTTCGCGGTGCCCCGGAACCCCCCGTAGAGGTCGGCGATCCCGGAAAGCTTCGTCTGCCCGAAGTTCTCCTCTCCCTTCGCGGTGACGTGGAAGAGGTCGGCGTAGGCCTTGACCGAGGCCTCCTTGCCGTACTGGCCGGGACCGGTGGTGCTCACGCCGTAGCTGTCGGGCTTCGTCTCGACCTCGGACTCGTCGGGCTTCTTGAACTTCGCCAGGTCGCCCTCGGCGTAGTTGTTGAAACCGGTGATGGTTTCGTCGGCGCCCTTGCCGAAGGCGTCCCTGTTGCTGTCGACAACGGCCGCCGTGAGGGCGTCCTTGACGTGCTGATCGGCTTCGGAAGCGGCCTTCACCCGGTCGTCGATGTGCTTCTGCCACGTGCCGACCGCGATGCGGATGGTCTCCTGGCCGTCGGGGTCGTGGTGGTAGGCACTGCGCTCGGCGGGCGTGAGCTTGGAGTAGTCGAAGGCGACGTGCCCCTGCTCCGAGACGGTCATGCCGGCGGCGATCGCGTCGTCGCGGGCGCTCTCGAGCTTCTTCCTGAGGTCGGTGAACTGCTCGTGGGCGCCCCGCAGCAGGCTCGCGATCGCCTTGGCCTGGCTCTGCGCGGCGGAGTACTCGTAGCGGGTCGCCGTGAACTTCACCCGCGCGGCTTCCACGCTGAGGCCGGACCAGGTGTCCCCCATGGTGATCTTCTGGACGGTGTCGCCGTAGCGGGTCTCGACCTTCTTCAGCTCGCCCGCCATCGCGTCCCACTTGGCGGCTGCCGTCGTCAGCAGACCCAGATCCGTGGTCATGACTTCGTAGTAGGTCAGCATCGCAGCCCCCTACACCCCGTGCAGTTGCGACTGCGACAGGAACTGGTTGCCGAGGCCGGTGTCATTGCGGGTGATGTAGCCCGAGGCGCCGCGCAGCCCGGTCTTCTCCCCGGCCAGACGGCCCATCAGGGTCGTCACCTGCTGGTCCCACGTGTCCGCCACCTTCTTCAGGGCGGCGGCCGTGTCCCAGCCCTCGAAGCCCTTTTGTGCGGCCTTGGTGGCGTCGTCCGCGTGCTCGGCGGCGCTCTTGGTGCCGGGCTCCAGCTCGGTCTCGATCGTGCCCGCCGCCGCCGTCTTCTCCGCGGGTGTCGAAGCGAAGGTCCGGGACCCGCCCGGCGCGAACGGCCCTGCCGGCGGCGGGGTGACGCCCGGAGCGTAGGGCACCACCGGTGGCGCGGTGACGCCCGGAGCGAACGGTCCCGCCGGCGGCCCGCTGTTTAACCGCATGCCCACCTGGCCGAGATCATCTGACATGGTCACGCCTCCCCGTAGTTGAGGGTGATCATATGCAAATCGCGAAGGCATCGGCCAGAGCCTGCAGGCCTGTTGGGCGGACCGGCCCCGGCCCCGGGAGGCGCATCCGGCCGTGCGCCCGGGAGCGGCTACGCGCCGTAGAACAGCTCGTCGACCACCGCCCGGGCACGGCGGGTGATGCGCCGGTAGTCGTCCAGCATCTCCCCGACCGTGCCTTCGGCGTATCCGAGGTAGCGGCCGACCGCCGCGAGTTCACGGGCCTCCGACGGGAAGGTGTCCCCGGCTCGGCCCCGGACCAGCATCACGGCGTTGCGGACCCGGGTGGCCAGGACCCAGGCCTCGTCCAGGATCTGCGCCTCGTCGGTCGGGATCAGTCCGGCCGCGTGGGCGGCCGCGAGTGCCTCGCGGGTACGGGTGGTCCGCAGGCCCGGTTCGGCCCAGGCGTGCTGCATCTGGATCAGCTGCACGGTCCACTCGACGTCGCTGAGGCCGCCGCGGCCGAGTTTGGTGTGCAGGGTCGGGTCGGCGCCGCGCGGAAGCCGCTCCGACTCCATGCGGGCCTTGAGCCGGCGGATCTCGCGCACGGCGTCATCGCCGAGGCCTTCCATCGGATAGCGCAGCGGGTCGACGAGCTCGATGAAGCGGCTGCCGAGGTCGGCGTCGCCCGCGACGGGTTCGGCGCGCAGCAGGGCCTGGCTCTCCCAGGTCAGGGACCAGCGCCGGTAGTAGGCGGCGTAGGAGGAGAGCGTGCGCACGAGCGGGCCGGAGCGGCCTTCGGGACGCAGGTCGGCGTCGATGAGCAGCGGCGGATCGGCGGTGGGCAGCTGGAGCAGCCTCCGCATCTCGGCGATGACGGTCTGGGCGGCCTTGGCGGCCTCCTGTTCGTCGACGCCCTCGCGGGGTTCGTGGACGAAGAGGACGTCGGCGTCGGAGCCGTAGCCGAGCTCGTGCCCGCCGAACCGGCCGACGCCGATCACCGCGAAGCGGGTGGGCAGGGTGTCGCCGTAGTGGCTGTGGACGGCGGCGCGCAGGGCTCCGGCGACGGTGGCGGCGGTGAGGTCGGAGACGGCGCCGCCGACCCGGTCGACGAGGGCGCCGTGGTCCTCCTCGGCCGGGTTCTCCTCCGTACCGTAGGAGCCGATGATGTCGGCCGCCGCCGTACGGAAGAGCTCGCGGCGGCGCACGCCGCGGGCGGCGGCGACTGCGGCCTCGGCGGTTTCGGCGCGGCCGACGGCGGCCATGACCTCCTGTTCGAGGGCCTCGTGGGTACGGGGCTGCAGGCCTCCGGGGTCGCCCAGCAGGGCCACGGCCTCGGGCGCGCGCATCAGCAGGTCGGGGGCGAGCCGGCCGGCGGACAGGACGCGGGCGAGGTTCTCGGCGGCGGCGCCCTCGTCGCGGAGCAGCCGCAGGTACCAGGGGGTCTTGCCGAGGGCGTCGGAGACCTTGCGGAAGCCCAGCAGGCCGGCGTCCGGATCGGCGGAGTCGGCGAACCAGCCGAGCAGCACCGGCAGCAGGGTGCGCTGGATGGCGGCCTTGCGGGTGACGCCGGAGGCGAGCGCCTCGAGGTGGCGCAGGGCGGCGGCCGGGTCGGCGTACCCGAGGGCTTCGAGCCGCTGGCCGGCGGCGCGCGGGGAGAGCCGGGTCTCGCCGGGGGTGAGCTGGGCGACGGCGTCGAGCAACGGCCGGTAGAAGAGCTTCTCGTGCAGGCGGCGGACCACGGAAGCGTGCCGGCGCCAGGCCTTGTTGAGTTCGGCGACGGGCTCGGTGCGCAGTCCCATGGACCGGCCCAGGCGCCGCAGGTCGCTCTCGTCCTCGGGGACGAGGTGGGTGCGGCGCAGCCGGTAGAGCTGGATGCGGTGCTCCATGGCGCGCAGGAAGCGGTACGCGTCGTGCAGCTGGGCGGCGTCGGCGCGGCCGACGTAGCCGCCGGCGGCGAGGGCGTGGAGGGCGTCGAGGGTGGTGCCGGAGTGCAGGGTGGCATCGCTGCGGCCGTGCACGAGCTGGAGCAGTTGGACGGCGAACTCGACGTCGCGCAGGCCGCCGGGGCCGAGTTTGAGCTCGCGGTCGACCTGGGCGGCGGGGATGTTGTCGACGACGCGGCGGCGCATCTTCTGGACGTCGGGCACGAAGTTCTCGCGCTCGGCGGCCTGCCAGACCAGGGGCGTTATGGCGTCGATGTACTGCCCGCCGAGGTCGGGGTCGCCGGCCACGGCGCGGGCCTTGAGGAGGGCCTGGAACTCCCAGGTCTTGGCCCAGCGCTGGTAGTAGGCGATGTGCGAGGCGAGGGTGCGGACGAGGGGCCCGTTGCGGCCCTCGGGGCGGAGGTTGGCGTCCACGGGCCAGATGGTGCCCTCGACGGTGGTCTCGGAGCAGATCCGCATGAGGTGGGAGGCGAGGCGGGTGGCGGCCTGGATGCCCTTGCCCTCGTCCGTGCCGTTGACCGCCTCCCCGACGAAGATCACGTCGACGTCGGAGACGTAGTTGAGCTCGTTGCCGCCGCACTTGCCCATCGCGATGACGGCGAGGCGGCACTGCGCCGCGTCCTCGGGGGCGGCGGCGGAGGCGATGCGCAGGGCCGCGCGGAGGGTGGCGGTGGCGAGGTCGGCGAGCTCGGCGGCGGTCTCGGCGACGTCGATGGTGCCGCAGACGTCGCGGGCGGCGATGGAGAGCAGGCAGCGGCGGTAGGCGACGCGCAGGGCGACGGGGTCGTGCGCGTCCGCGAGCCCGCGCTCGAACTCGGGGAGTCCGGGGTGCAGGTCGGCGGCCTCGTACGTGACGAGGGTCAGCCAGTCGCGGGGATGGCGGGCGAGGTGGTCGGCGAGGGCCTCGGAGGCGCCGAGCACTCCGAGGAGGCGGTCGCGCAGCGGTTTGGCACTGACGAGGGTGTCGAGGAAGCCGGGCAGCTCGCCGGACGGCTGCGCCTCGGCGAGGCGGACGAGCCCGAGGAGGGCGAGGTCGGGGTCGGCGGTCGCCCCGAGGGCGTCGAGCAGCACCGGATCGGCGCGCACGGCCGCCAGCGCTTCGGCGTCGAGCAGCCGCGCCGCGGCGGAGGGGTCGGTGAAACCGCTGCGCAGCAGCCGGATGAAGGTGCTGCTCCTGCGTCCCGGGACTGTCATCCCGCCGCCTCCTGCGGTTGTCGCTGCCACTGCCCTGGCGTGCCTGTGGTGAGCGTAGCCGGAGCAGGCGTTCGACTCACCGGCAGTACCATGACGGGGATTGTCGGATTATCGGAATACTTAGTGCGTGATGGGGCCCGCTCCCCGCCGACCGGCCACGAGGAGCCCCATGTCCGACGGACACCCCCGCCCCGGCTGGAACGGCCGGCCGGAGGCCTGGCCGTCGCCCGGCGGGCCCGAGGGGGAGGTCTCCCAGGCCTCCCAGACCTGCCAGGCCGCTCCCCTCCAGCCCCACCCGACTCACCACTCTCACCAACCCCAACACCCCTACGCGTTGCACCAGTCCGAGCCGGGCCACGCACCGCACGAGGCCGAGCGCGCCTACGCGCACGACGAGCCCGGCCAGCCCTACGCACCTCAGCAGCCCCAACAGGCTTACCCGCACCACCAGGCCGACCCGACCCAGCAGGCCTACCCACACGACGGGGCGGGGCCGAGCCAACAGGCCCACCCGGACCACGAGGCGGGGCCGAGCCGGCAGGCCCACCCGGACCACGAGGCGGGGCCGAGCCAGCACGCCGACCGGGCCCACGGGGCGGGGCCGAGCCGGCAGGCCGACCGGGCCCACTGGCCGCACGGGATTGAGCAGGGCTACCCGCCCCCCGGGGCCGAGGCCCACGCGTACCCGCCGCACGGGGACCGGCAGGTCCGCCTGCCCCAGCAGGCCGGGGCGGACCAGGCCTACCGACCCCGGCAGACCCAACAGAGCCCGCAGTCCCAGCCGTACCAGGGGGCGGAGCCGGCCCCCCACGCGTACGTGCCCCACCAGGCGGGAGCCGGCCAGGCCTACCCGCCTCAGCAGGCTCCGCAGGCCCAACACCCCCATGCGAACCATCGGCCCCACCAGGCCGATCCGTCGCAGTCGGCCCAAGCCGGGGAAACCTGGGCCCTTGGTCCCCAGCCGACCCAGCCGACCCACCAGGCCGACCTGCGCCACGAGGCAGAGCCGGCCCCGCACCCCTACCGGGCCCACCGGCCTCACGAGGCCGAGCAGGCCGACCCGCCGTACGGAGCCCAACAGGCCCCGCAGGCCCACC
>NZ_JARAYQ010000214.1:0-14343 GCF_033794505.1 Streptomyces sp. MB09-01
GCCCTTCCCTGCCCGACCCACTGTGCCTCGGCCCGTACGCCGCACCGCACGCCGCACCGCCCCGCGCACCAGGACAACGACAGGTAGCCATCGAGGTAGTGGCCCCACGGGCCGGGAGGCTTCACCGCACTGGCCGCGCCCGTCCGGCACCGGTTGGAGCGGTCTCGATCCCGACCGGGCTGAGGCATGGAAGGCGGTGTCTGCTGCAACACCGATGAGGTCCGCCTCGCGGTGGAGGCGTGCGCCAGCGCCCTCGAACACGGTCGCCCTCCCGCTGGCCGTCCGGAGGCCGGGCCCCGCGCGGATCCGCGCGCGAGACCGGCGTTGGATTCCGGCCGGATGGGCCGGCCCGCAGAGCCCAGTGCCCGGTGCCCGGTGCCCGGGCAGATCGTCCGTCGCTCCACCAACGTGGATGGAGCCCCGACGAGGAACTCGGGCGCTCGCGGGGCGGCTTGACCTGCGAGATCCACCTCGCCGGGGAGGTCGGGATACGTCCGCTGACTCTGCTGATCGCCCGGCCAGTGGGGCTACCTGCGACGACGCCAGATCAAGCACAGCATCCCCGAACCGGGCGACCAGCGGACCGACCGCCGACGCCGCGGCAGCGACGGCGGGGTCGGCCCGTAGCTTTGAAAGGAAGAGGTACGTGCGCCGCGACGAGGTCGAGCGGACGATCAACAGGCGGGCTCAGTGGTGGCTGAGCATTTCGTCGGCCGGAATGCAGTCCCCCATGGTGTTGGCCCAGTCGTTGGGACTGCCGAACACCAGCCGCGTGAGCAGAACATCGCCGGCTCGCTGCGCGCGCGGCATGAAGCCCAGATCCTGTGACCCGATGTCCCGACCGGCTTTCAAGAGGTGGGCGGTGAGCTCGTCCGAAAGCTCGGCGGAGGCCGGCCCACCAGCCGTACTCCGTCGAGGGTGACCTGGGGGCCGGCCAAGGCGTCGACCACGACGCAGGTCAATCCCATCCGGTCGACGTAGTAGGCCACGACGGCTACACGGTGGAACGGGCCATCCACTGCGTGGAACCTCGTGCGCCCACAGCTCGAACGGCCCGAACGTGCCGATCTCTGAAGCCGTGTCAGCCGCGTATCCGCGCGCGAGCATCGCGCTGGTCGCCTCCTCCACGCTCCTGCCGAATCGCAGGGGGCCGACGCGCTCCATCGGCGCATAATCCCATTGCTCACGGTCGGATTCGGCTGTCACGGCCCACGAGTCCCGCCACACGTCCAGTAACCCCTTCCGGCTGATACCTACCGACACGACGCCCATGACTCCGGTCCCTCCGGCGTTCACCTGATCCGCCGCACAGAGCCCGGCCCGCTAAAGGGTGTTGCAGAAGGTCTGGGTTGGGCAGGTCTATGTGCCGCCTGACCTGCTGTTTCACCGAGCCAGGGCGAGGTTGTGCATGGTGGCGACGGCCTGGACGGCGTGGTGAAGGCCGTCTCCTTTCTGGCGGCAGTCGCGGAGGATCTTCCAGTTCTTCATGCGGGCGAAGGTGTGCTCGACCCGAGCGCGAACGCGTCGGTGTTCGGCGTTGTCCTCTTCCTGCCTCCGCAGGAGGGGCCGTCCGGCCCCTTCTGCGGTGCGGGACGATCAGGCCGGTGCCCAGGTAGGCGCCGTCGGCAATGACCGTCGTGCCGGCTGCCGCGGCTGGCAGGTCGGACTCGCGCCAGACGTGGGCGTCCGCCTTGTTGCCCGGCGCCGGGCGTGCGCTCGCGACGACCAGTCGGCTGTCCGCGTCGATGACGATCTGCACGTTCGCCGAGAACCGGTAGTTCCTCGACGAAGCGCCACGCTGCGGTCGCGGACGGGGATGAGGGTTCCGTCCACGATCCACAGCCGGTCCACGTCGGCGACCGGCCGTGGGGAAGGCTCCAGCGCCAGCAGTGGCCGCAGGCGCTGGATGACCCGGCAGACGGTGGCCGGGGAGATCCCGAAGAGCGGAGCAAGCTGCCGCATCGTGAGGTTCGTGCGGTAGTACACAGCCACCAGCAGCACCCGGTCGGGCAGTGACAGGCACCAGGGACGGCCACCGCCGGGCCCGTTTCCGCCCCGCTCCCGCACCACTTTCACCAGCTTCGCGAACCGCTCGATCCGCAAGCCCGTGAACGTCTCCACCCACACCGGCTCAGCCCGCAACACCCCACCCATACGGGCAAAATGCCCATGACTGAGTCTTCTGCAACACCCTTTAGGAGGCCTGGTCCTGTGTCAGGTGGCGGGGCGGGCGCCGGGAGTGTGGCCGAAGGTACGGCGGAAGACGTCGATGAAGGTGCTGGCGGAAGACCAGCCGCAGCGGTGGGCGACCGCGGTGACGGGGATGTCGTCCGCCAGGAGGATCAGCGCGTGGTGGAGCCTGATCTGAGTGCGCCACTGTAGGTAGGTGAGGCCGAGGTCGTCGCGGAGGCGGCGGGAGAGGGTGCGGGCGCTGGCGCCGATCTGGCGTCCGAGGTCGTCGAGTGAGCGGTTGTCGGCCGCGTCGGCGCGCAGGATGTCGTGCAGTTCGCAGAGCAGAGGGTCGGTGGGGACCGGCAGGTGTAGCGGCTGTTCGGGGGAGAGGGCGAGCTGGTCGAGCATGACCGCGCGCAGGCGCAGGTGGGGTGGGCTGTCGTTGTCGGGGTCGCGGGTGTACGCGACGATGAGTTCGCGCAAAAGGGGGCTGACGGCGAGGACGACGGGTTTGTCCAGGCCGAGGGGGTTGTCGGTGGCGGGCAGGCCAACGAGGTGGAGGTCGAGTTCGCCGTGTGCCTGATGCTGGTGGACGGTGCCGGCGGGGATCCAGAGCGCGCGGGTGGCGGGGGCAACCCAGGAACCGGCGTCGGTGGTCACCGCGATGGTGCCCCGGCCGGCGTAGACGATCTGGTGATCGTCATGGCGGTGCGCATCGATCTCGCCGCCGGAGGCCAGGCGCTGGGTCCGGGTCGGCGCAACGGATTCGTGGCGGACTTTCTGCATCATCCGTCAATCTACCGAAACGCGACACCGTGTGCTTCTCCCAGCATGGGAGGGTGCGAAGGAACACATCGATCTCCCTGCTGGCCGTGGGACACGCCTGCGTCGACATCTACCAGGGCGCCGTCGCGGCGCTGATCCCGTTCTTCGTGGCCGAACGGGACTACACCTACGCGGTCGCCTCCGGCATCGTGCTGGCCGCGTCCCTGCTGTCGTCGGTGGCCCAGCCGGTGTTCGGGGCGCTCACCGACCGGTGGGCGATGCCGTGGCTGCTGCCGGTCAGCACTCTGCTGGGCGGGGTGGGCATCGCGCTCAGCGGCCTGAGCGGCTCCTACGAGCTCACCCTGTTCTTCGTCGCTGTCTCCGGGATCGGGGTGGCCGCCTACCACCCGGAGTCGGCCCGCGTGGCCCGGCTGGCCAGCGAAGGCAGTCACAGCGCGATGGGCTGGTTCTCCCTGGGCGGCAACATCGGCTTCGCACTTGCCCCGCTCATGGTGTCGGCCGTGATCGGACACGGCTCCCTGCGCTGGACGCCCGTCCTGGTCCTGCCCGCGCTCGCCGGCGCCGCTCTGTGTGTGCCCGTGCTCCGGATGCTCGCCCGGCCCGAGGCCGGCGCGTCCAAGACGGAGGCACCGCGGGGCGCCGATGATGTGGTCTCGTTCGTGAAGCTGTCCCTGGCGGTCGTCTTCCGCTCCATCGTCTTCACCGGCCTAAGCACCTTCATCTCCCTCTACGCCCAGCAGCGCATGCAGGGCAGCACCACCGCGGGCACCATTGCCCTGTTCCTGCTGTTCCTGGGCGGCGCAGTCGGCTCGGTCCTAGGAGGGTCCCTGGCCAACCGCTACGACCGCGTCCATGTCTCCCGCTGGTCCTGCCTGCTCTCCGTCGCCGCCGTGACCGGAGTGATCTACTCTTCTCCCTCCAGGTCACCCTGGGCCAGGATTACCTGCCCTCCCGTATCGGTACTGCCAGCGGCGTCACCCTCGGCCTCACCATCAGCCTCGGCGGCCTCATCAGCCCCCTGCTGGGACACCTGGCCGACTCCACCTCCCTGAAGACAGCCCTCACGCCCCTGATCGCCATGCCTGCCCTGAGCTGGCTCCTCTTCCGCGCCCTGCCCGAACCCACCGCCCCCAAGCCTCGAGCCGACGCACCCGCGCCCGCATCCGCGCGGCAGGACGCGTAGAGCTGCACGGATCAATGTGCATGAACAAGGGCCACCGACGGAATTGACTGACCTGCAGGAACGTGGCTTCCGCCAGGCGTCGATCCCGCGCAGCTGTGTTCGCGTTCCCGGGTGATGACCGCTAACGGAAGCCAGCTGCGGTGCGAGCGCAGGCAGAGCCGTGATGCCCGGCCGACCCTCGACCGCGTTTCGTCACCTGGGCAGGCCCATTCCGTCGGTGGCACCCTTCTCCCACGTGGGCACGAGACGGCTACGACACCTCACCGCGAGCGGGAATCGGATCGCCACGACCGGAGTTGGTGAGGGAAGTCAGCCGTTTCAGGAGGGGTCATGCGAGCGATTCAGGTTTCCGAAGTGGGCGGTCCCGAGGTGCTGCGACTGGTCGACATTGATCAACCGATGCCGGGCCCGGGCCAGGCGGTCGTGGAGGTCGCCACGTCCGGCGTCAACTTCCTCGACGTATACCACCGCCAGGGCCGGTACACCCTCCCGCTGCCCTTCACCCCGGGCACTGAGGGCGCGGGCACGGTCCTCGAGGTTGGACCCGGCGTCACCCACGTCGCTGTGGGAGACCGGGTCGGCTGGGTGGATATTCCCGGCACCTATGCCGAGCAGGCCGTCGTGGACTCCTCCCGGCTCGTGCCCCTGCCCGACGGCGTCGACTTCGAGGCCGCCGCCGCCGTGCTGCTGCAGGGCATGACGGCGCACTACCTCGTCAAGGACGCCTACCCGGTCCAGCCAGGCGACACGGTGCTCGTGCACGCTGCTGCCGGCGGCATGGGGCTTGTGCTGACCCAGCTCATCACCCATCTCGGCGGCAGAGTGATCGGCACAACCTCGACACCGGAGAAGGCCCAGCTGGCGCGGCGCGCCGGGGCCGCCGAGGTGATCCTCTACTCTGCAGTGGACGATCTCGCGGCCGAGGTGAAGCGGCTCCATGGCGGCCAGGGCCTGCCTGTCGTCTTCGACGGCGTCGGCAGGGACACCTTCGATGCGAGCCTCGCCAGCCTGCGAACCCGCGGCCACCTGGTGCTCTTCGGCGCCGCGAGTGGTGCAGTGCCGCCCTTCGACCCCATCCGGCTCGCCCAGGGCGGTTCGCTGACCCTGATCCGGCCAAGCCTCGGGCACTTCATCGCCGATCGGTCCGAGCTGCTCCGGCGCGCCGCCGACGTGCTTGAATTGGTGCGCACCAAGGCGCTTGAGACCACCGTGACGGCCCGCTACCCGCTCGCCGAGGTCGCCCAAGCTCACCGCGATCTGGAGGCTCGGCGTACCACCGGCAAGCTACTCGTCATCCCCTAGGGCCACCGACGGAATTGACTGACCTGCAGGAACGTGGCTTCCGCCAGGCGTCGATCCCGCGCAGCTGTGTCCGCGATCCCGGGTGATGACCGCTAACGGAAGCCAGCTGCGGTGCGAGCGCAGGCAGAGCCGTGATGCCCGGCCGACCGTCGACCGCGTTTCGTCACCTGGGCAAGCCCATTCCGTCGGTGGCACAACAAGGCCCGCACAGCGAACGAGGGCGTGCCCGCACTCCAGATCGCTTCCCTCATCGGCTGGTTCGGTGGGCTTGTCCGAGATCAACCCAGACACGACCCGCAGCCTCCCACCGCCCGACCCGCCCGGACAGTCCGCTGTCAAGCACAGTGGACCCGGGCGGCCGGATCAAGCCGGCCCGGCCTGTCGGCAAACGATCGTTTGACAACACGGAGGCGTCGTGTCCAATGAACCCGTGCAATCCGGGGGTTCGAGGCGGTGCGAATCCAATCAGATCCGATGGTGATTGCTGACAGGGTTTGACGACAGATAGGGTCCGATCCTCCGTACGGAAGGGGCCCTTCGGTGGCGAACCTGGTCTACAAGCGGGTCTCGACCGACCAGCAGTCCACCGCCCGGCAGAACCTCGTCCTGGCCGAGGCCGGGATCGAGGACCCGGTCGTCTTCGAGGAGGACCCGGGCACCTCCAGCCGCCGCCACCCCCTCCAGCGCCCGAAGTTCGGCGCACTGCTCACCTACGCGCGGCCGGGCGACACCGTGCACATCTCCGAGATGTTCCGCCTCGTACGCGGCACCGGCCACATCCTCGACGTGCTCGACGTCCTCCACCGCGACCAAGTGGCGCTGTGCATTCACGACGGCGCGTTCTCCGCCAAGGACCTCACCGTCCGCCACCCCCGCACCGGCGAGCTGCTGTCCACCGTGAAGTTCATGGTGCAGACCCTCGCCGCCGCCGGCGAACTCCAACGCGACCTCCAGCGCGAGCTGACCTACGACGGAGTGCGCGCCGCCGAGGCCAAGGGCGGCAAAGGCGGACGCCGCCCCGCCGTCCCGGCCGGCAAGACCGCCGACGTGCGCACCGCGTACCTGGAAGGCCGCTCCATCGCCGCCCTCGCCCGCGACCACCGGGTCAGCCGCGGCGCGATCCGCACGGCCGTCGCCGTTCTGCCCGACCACACCGCCACCAAGGAGGACGCCCCCGCCCCGGAGTCGCCGGTCACCCTCGACATGCCGGGCAAGGTCGCCGACTTCCTCCGCGCCGCCGTACTGGAGCCCGCCGAGCGGGCCGCGCTCGACCAAGGGGCGACCGTACGGCGCGGCCAGGGCTACACCCTGCGCGTCAGCGCCGTCCCCGCCGTGCACCGACAGCTCCTCGCCCGCTGCCAGCCGCTCTACGGCAGCCAGGGTCTCCCCGCAGTCCCGGCCCAGCGCAAGGCCCGCCGCGAGTACGGGAACCGGGTCAGCACGCTCACGCCCTGACCAAGATCGTTCTCACCGATAACCGCTGCACCGATGTTCCCCGAGGCCGGCACCCGGCCCTTCGCCGTTCTGGCCGACCGCGCGTATTCCTCGCGCGCCATCCGCAGCCACCTGCGGCGTCGGGGAATCCGGGCGGTCATCCCGCAGCCGTCCGACCAGATCGGCCACCGCCTGCGGCGGGGCCGCCGAGGCGGCCGCCCACCCGGTTTTGACCGCCAGGCCTACAAAACACCGTCGAGCGGTGTATCAACCGACTCAAACAGTGGCGCGGCCTGGCCACACGAACCGACAAACTCGCCGTTGCCTACCAGGCCGCACTCCACCTCGCCGGCATCCTCATCTGGACCCGACGCTGACCAAAGAGACAGGACCTTAGCCGGTGGCGCCCGGAGCGCGGAAGCGTCCGGCATGTTCGGCCGCCCACTGAGCGAACGTACGCGCTGGGCGGCCGGTAACCCGCTCGACGGTGTCGACGACGGTCGTGGCGTCACCTTCGGGGTCGGCGTACCAGCCGACGACGTACTCGGCGTCCGCCCGGGACACGCCGGTGGCCATCAGCCTGTCGAGGGCATGCTCGTGCGAGATCGAGACGAAGTCGATGTCGCGGCCGATCGCCCGGGACAGAATCGCGATCCGTTCCCGCGTGGTCAGCGATTCGGGGCCGGTGAGGTTGTAGGAACGCCCCGCATGACCGTCGTCGAGCAACGCGACCGCCGCCACGGCCCCGATGTCGGCCTCGTGGACGAGCGCGCTGGGAAAGTCGTACGGCTCGCGCACGACTCCCTCGGCCCCCACCGATTCGATCCAGGTCAACGTGTTGGACATGAACTCCTGCGGTTCCAGGCGTGTCCACTCCACACCCGAGTCCGCCACGGCCTGCTCGACCGGCCCCACCCAGCCGCCCCACACCACGGTGATGCGCCGCACACCCGCGCCGACCGCCTGCCGCACCAAGGCGGGCCCGGTCTCGGCGAGCCCCGCGGTCACCGTGATGTGTAACCGGCTGACGCCCGCGAAGGCGGCGGCCAGCCCCTCCGGTGCCGTGTGCGTGCCCGCCACCAGCTCCACCCCGGCTGGGAACCTCCCGGCGGCCGCAGCCGGATTCCGCGTCAGTGCCCTTACGTGCTCTCCTCGGCGGACCAGCTCCGCCACGACGTGCCGGCCGGTGTTCCCGGTGGCACCCGTAACCAGTGTCGTCACGGCCGAACCCCTTTCGTCCCCGACGACGCTAAAAGCTCAACCGGACTTGAGGTCAAGAAGCCGAGCGGGGACGGCTGACCGGTGCGCCAGCCAGCCCGGCCGGCCCCAGCCCGGCCCGCACCTCGCCGCGTTGTCGGAGCACCCAAGTACGTCCAGTACAAGGCCGCCCCTCCGCCTCGCGACGCACGACACGGGACGACGCAGGCTTAACCGGCAAGATCCAGAAGCGACGACCCAGTCGGCCCGACCGGCGTGACGGGGCGCCGGTCGCGGGCGTTCGAGGCCGGATACGTGCCAGTCGGCCCACCATTCCCGGGCCGGAATCCGTATGACGGCCGCGCTACCGCACCCGACGGCGGCCCGTCGTCGCTCCGTACCGCTCTGCCGGTTCATGACGGAACGGTCACGCACCGCCACATCGGGCAGGTCGCCCTCGTTGGTCTGGGTATGGAGCAGAAAACCGTTTCACCTCCGCAGTGGGCCGACTTCGCCCGACTGGCCCAGGATGTCCGGCAGCGTTCCGATGCCCCGATCTACGACGCACTGGAGCGGCTATGGCTCACCCAGGGCCGTGAAGTGCCCCGCCGCCCGGGCCCGTCGCTGCGCGGCCGGAATCCGGTGAATCCCGACGACCTGTTCCGCCGCGGCTGAGCGGTACACCCCATCGCGGCCGGTACAGCCGCTCACACGGATGCAGCAGAGCAAGCGTGTCCGCAACCACGGCTACTGCCACGCACGCTGCTGCCGGTGGCCGGAAGACCGCAGCGAGCGCTGCCCCTCGCGCCACCGGGCCTGCTCGGCGGCCTTCCTGACAGCCCTCATCGGTCTTCCGGTCAGTGTGCAGGCATGCCCTCCGAGCTACGCACCGCCCCCTGATGCTCTGTCAGTGCTTCTCGGTAGCGTGAGGGTGTCCTGAGACATCGGAGGGGATGGGGGCGCCATGTCAGGTAAGAGCCGTAGCAAGGTCTGGGCGGTGATCGGGGGCTCGCTCGTCGTCGTCGGCCTGCTGATCAGGTTGGCGATAGCCTTCGGGGGCTCCCACCAATCGACCACGACAACCGTGAGCCCGCCGCCTACCGACGACGGCGCGATGACGGTCAAGCCGGGCGACTACTCCCCGCCCAGGTACATCTGCGAACACCTCGACTTCAAGGAGTTCGCGAGCGTGTTCCAGCTCCAAGGTGTACGCGACGGATACAACACCGGGCTCGAACCGGAGGTGGTCTCCGGCTCCATGTGCAAGCAGCCGATGTCCCGCGGCGGCACGAACCTGGTGAACGTCACCGTTCACTGCAGCGCCTGGCGGGACGTGGACAAGGCCATCGACGAGTTCGGAGGTCTGGAGGCCCTCGACGGGTCTCCGGAGGCGGTCACCGGCCTGGGGGACCAGGCTTTCCGGTACCGCGCCCCGAACGGTCCCACCGTCGGGATGAAAGTCCGGGCCGGCAATCTCGGGTGCGAGGTCGAGGCCGAGCCGGGCGCGCCGCTGACCGACGCCGAGATCGACGGGTCCTTCACCGCGATGACCCAGCTCCTCCAGACGCTGATACCCAAGCTGGGCCCGGTGAAGGCACCTTGAGCGCTGCCCGTCGACCGGCGTGACGCGGGCCGGTCACGGGCGTTGAAGGCCCGCCACGTGCCAGCCGGTCCACCACTCCGGGCCCGTATCCGTGTTGCGGTCCTGCTGACCCCGACCAGGCGGCAGGACCGTCGTCATTACCCCGGCACAGCGGAGGACTTGTCCACGCCCACCTTGCCGATGCTGCCGTCGGCCGCCTCGACCCTGAAGCCGGTCGGATCGGTACCGGCCGGGTAGCGCGAGGTCTACCTGGTACGTGGGGATCTTTCTCCGTTTAGGAGCCACCACAGATTTCCACTCAGCGCAACCACAGCGGGATAATTCACCCGCATGGAGCAATTCAGTGATCGCCGAACGGGTGGCTGTACGTCAAATGGGTGACGATGACCGCATAGTCCGGCGTGCGATGAATCGCGCTCGGCGAGCGGAGATATCCACCATCGGAGTGTTCGATGAAAACGAACTCTTTCGCAACGGTGGTTGCCCTTGTGTGCGGCCTTGTCATGATGGGCCCGACGGCAACTGCCTCCACAGATGTGCGCGCCTCTTCGGTGCCTGCTGCCGATGAGAAATCCCCCACGTGCCCCTCGCCCAACGCACCGCCCGGCACGGGCTCCCAGATAAGCGCCGCGGATGCTGCCGACATCGTCCGTGTGCACAACGAAGCACGCCGAGAGGCCGTCAAGAAGTACAACCCCGGCCTTCCTGTGGTCTCTCTTGCATGGAATCCCAAGCTTGCCTGTGACGCGCAGGCCTGGGCCGATGACCCTGCATCCAGTCAGGGCGGTACGCTCCACCACAGCAGCCGTGCCACGAATGGCAACGCGGGCGAGAACCTCTTCAATGCTTACCCGGGGCCGCCTCGTCCCATGATGGCGCTGGACCCCGCGGTGAGCTTCAGCTGGATAGCCGAGAAGTCCAAATTCGACGCGGACAACAACGCCCCGGTCAACAGTAGCGCTTCACCGGGAACCAATTACCGCGCGTGGGGCCATTACTCTCAGATGGTGTGGATGTCTCCCGCATCGTCCACCACCGAAATCGGGTGTGGCGTGAAGCAGGGCGTGCCTGTGGCGAGCAGTACGGGGTGGATCCTGGTGTGCCGCTACATCGCGGCAGGCAACATCAACGGGCAGCGGGCCGTACCCCAGACTGCGACACCAGCAGCCTGTGACCCGGCCGCCGCCAACCGGGCCCCGACCGCCGCGACTGCCGCCCAGGCCAGGGATGCGGTGAGGTGCCTGATCAACGCGCAGCGCACACAGCGCGGTCTGCCTGCCCTCACCGTCAACCAGGCCCTGACCAACGCGGCCCAACAGCATGCCGTCGCGGCCGTGCAGCTGAAGTGGTGGGGGCCGGGCAGGGACTCGCACCGCAACCCCCAGACCGGCTCGACACCGAGGAGCCGCATCCAGGCGGCCGGATACTGTCCGAACGCCCGGTCGTGGGAGTTCGGCGAGCTCACGTACACCGGCCGGGGCGGGTCGGGAACTCCTCAGGCTGCCGTCAACTGGTGGATGAACAGCCCTGGCCACCGCGCCCTCATCCTCAATGCGTCCCTACGTGAGATGGGCCCGTCGGCCCAGCCCGGCTCGGCCGACCAGGCCGGGGCCTCGTCGACCGGTGCCGGCACCTACGTCGTGACCCTCGGGCGCTGCCAGCAGTGATTCCGTCACCGCCGGTCCGGCGGTCCGGGCGCCTGAGCCCGGGGTGGAGACTCCCCGGCGCTACCGGCGCCCCGATCGGGCCGGGGGCTGCGTCCCCGGGCGTCCCGTCGCCAGCAGCGCGCCTGGCCTGTCAGATGCCGCGCTTAGGCTGTCCGGACGGACAGCAGCAAGGAGCAGCGAAGTGCGGATAGAGCGTCATCAGGTGGGCGAGGCAGTTGTTTCGGCGGCGCGCGAGGACTTCGCGAACCGGATCGGGGGGCAGGTCCGGTCCATGTCGAAGGCCGGCCGGATGGCCACCTACGAATGGCAGTCGGTCGCCGACGAGTTCCTCGACTACCTGGGCGCCCTCTCCGTCGAGACGCGCGGCCTGGATACGCCGGAGGCCGAGGCCGTCCTCAAGGACGCCGCCGAGGCCGCGGCCGGCGCCGTCTGCTTCGCGGCGTACTACCCGCACTGCACGTTCCAGGTCTTCCTCGACTACGTGAACTTCGGCATCAGCTACGACCCGGGCGACGAGGCCGGCGCCGGGGAAAGCGTCAGCCCCGGCGAGTGGATCGACGCGTTCTGCCTCGCGCTCCTCAGGGACAAGGCCAAGTGGCACGGTGAGGCCTTCCACTTCGCCCGTCAGAAGTTCGCCGAGGAAGCGCAGGGAAGCCCCGCCGGCGAGCTGATCACCGGCTTCACGGCCCAGTTCCTCGACGACACCGGAAACGACGCGGAGTACCCGCCCAGCGCACAGGCGAAGCTCGCCGCCATCGACGCCGCGCTGGCCCGCGTCCGTAGCCGGGCCGAGGAGACCGGCGAAAGCCTCCTCGACCGGCCGGACAGCACGGCGCTGAGGACCTTGCGCGCCCTGGCCGTCGAGGACCGGGAGGCTTTCGACTCCGGACTGGCCGCCCTCCTGCTCGCGCACGCCACCTCGCACGGCCCCGCCGCCTCGCCGGCCAGTCTCCTCCCGCTTATGCCGCTCGCCCTGGCCTCGGTCGCGTACCGGACTCTGGGCTGGATGCCGGCCGTCCACTCCGACTACCTCCCGCACGCCCTGGTCACCGGCTTCGAGGCCCGGGGCCCGAGGGTGGGAGGCCTCGGCCGCGACCGGCGGCCGGACGCGGTCGCCGCCCTGGCGGCAGGCCCGCTGGTGGTCCAGCGACCGGGCGGCGGACAGCCCGTGAACCCGAGGATCGAGGCCCTGTGGGACCAGTCCGTCCAGGAGGCCCTCACCTCGGAGGAGGGGAAGCCCCTTGCCGCGTCGCGGCTGGGGAGCGCCATGCACTACCAGGAGCTCCTCTTCAAGTGGCGCGCGGGCAACTCGGCCGACGTCACGGACGCGCAGCTCGCGAACCTGCGGCTGGCCTCCCAGCTGGGGGCGGCCGTGTTCCGCATCGCCCTGGCGGAGCCGGGTACCGAGGCCGAGGTGACCATCGACGGCCAGAATTTGCGCTACCCGGCTGCGCGGGGCGAGGCGGCGGGCGCCGACAATTGGACGAGTGCCGTTGCCTTCGCGCTGATCACGGGCGTACGCGAAGATCTTGCCCCCGTGGTCCTCGCCGGCCCTGCGATCGCCGGCAAGGACGGCTCGGCCTTCGCCTCGTACCGGGAGGCCCTCCACGCCTACCTGACGGGAGTCGATGCCGAGCCGGCGGCGCAGCGGGCGCTGCGCGGAGCCGAGAAGGCCAAGGAGTGGGGCTTCTTCCCACCCCCCGCCGTACTGCTGTCGCAGCTCGTGGAGGGCGACGAGGAGAGCTTCAACCTGGCCTTGGCCGATGCCCTCGAAGCCCACCGCGACCACTACCAGGTCGCCGACCGCGCCGACACCCTCGACGTCGCGATCGACCTCAACGTCCTGGCCCTGGCCTGCCACGCCCGACGACGGGGCTGGGACATCCGCGTCGAGTCCCCCTACCTGCCCCAACGGCTCCTCAAAGCCGCCCAACCCGTCTAGGACGAGCGATACATCGGGCCGGGTACGGGACCGCCGCAAACCCTGTCCGTGACGTCTGCCGAAACGCCAGCCCCGGGCGGTAAGGCGGACCTCCTCGGGTTGCTCGACATCGTCGCGCGTCGCGTGGGTAGGGGCGTGGCATGAAAGACCACGAGTTCCAGCGGCCAGAGGCCGAGAACCTGCTGACAGGGCTGAGCGTGGATGACCGGCGTCCGGAACAGCCCGTGCTGCTGGACTCGTCCGGCGCTCCGATTCGGACGTGGCAGGAGAACTACCCGTACGACAGCAAGATCAGGCGGAGCGAGTACGAACGGACCAAGCGCATCCTGCAGATCGAGCTCCTGAAGCTTCAGCGCTGGGTGAAGGACACCCGGGCCCGGCTGGTGGTGATCTGCGAGGGCAGGGACGCGGCGGGCAAGGGCGGCACGATCCAGCGGTTCACCGAGCGGCTCAACCCCCGTGGGGCACGGATCGTCGCTCTGGACAAGCCGACCGAGCGGGAGGAGGGGGAGTGGTACTTCCAGCGGTACGTCGCTCATCTGCCGGCCGCCGGTGAGATCGTCTTCTTCGACCGCTCCTGGTACAACCGCGCCGGCGTCGAGAAGGTCATGGGGTTCTGCACTCCTGACCAGTACGAGCTCTTCTTGCGGCAGTGTCCGGCCTTCGAGGCGATGCTCGTGGACGATGGGATCCTGCTGGTGAAGTTCTGGTTCTCGGTCTCCCGCGCCGAGCAGCGCACCCGCTTCGCGATCCGCCAGGTCGATCCGGTGCGGCAGTGGAAGCTGTCACCCACCGACCTGGCCTCCTTGGACCTGTGGGACGCGTACACCACCGCGAAGATCGCGATGCTCCGCGCGACCGACACCGAGCACGCCCCGTGGACGGTGGTCAAGAGCAACGACAAGCGGCGGGGCCGGCTGGAGGCGATCCGCAGCCTTTTGTCGCGCATCGATTACGACCGGAAGGACGAAGCGGCGGTGGGCCGCCCCGACCCCCTCATCGTCGGGGCCGCCGACACGCTCCTGGAGGCGGGCGAAGAACCCACCGACCTCTCCCC
>NZ_JARAYQ010000215.1:0-14291 GCF_033794505.1 Streptomyces sp. MB09-01
GGGCTGGAGGGGTCAGCGGGTCGTGTGGCGGTGGGCCAGGGCCTCGTAGGAGGCGGTGAGGGCGGGTGCGGCGGTTTCGTAGGTGCGCTGGGCCACGCCGACGAAGAGGCAGTCGACGACGAGCAGCTGACTGGTCCGGCTGGACATGGCGGCCGGGCGCAGCTGGGTCTCGCGGGCGGCGGAGGTGGCCAGTACGAGGTCGGCGTAGTGGGCGACGGGGGCGTTGGGGCGGCCGGTGAGGGCGAGGGTGGTGGCGCCGCGCTCGAAGGCGACGCGGAGCGGCTCGATCACGTCGCCGGTGGAACCGGAGTGGGTGATCGCGACGGCGACGTCGCCGGGGCCCAGCTGGACGGCGCCGGTGACGGCCAGGTGGGGGTCGCTGTGGGCGTGGGCGACGAGCCCGATGCGCAGCAGCTTCTGGGCGAGGTCCTGGCCGACGAGGGCGGAGGCGCCGACGCCGTAGACGTCGATGCGGCGGGCGGTGGCGAGGGCGGTGACGGCGGCGGCCAGCTGGGCCAGGTCGAGTCCGGCGGCGGTGTCGGTGAGGGTCTGCGCCTCCTCGTGGGCCAGCTTGGCGACGACGTCGGCGAGCGGGTCGTCGACGGCTATGTCGACGGTGACGGCCGGGGCGGCGCCGGACTCCTGCTGCGCGGCGAGGGCGGCGAGCGCGAGACGCAGGTCGCGGTAGCCGGGGTAGCCGAGGAGGCGGGCGGCGCGGACGACGGTGGCCTCGCTGGTGCCGGTGTGCGCGGCGAGGCCGGAGACGGTGAGCCGCGCGCACCCGGCGGGATCGCTGGCGACGGCCTCGGCGACGGCCTGCACGGAGCGCGTCATGGACGGAGCGAGGCTCCGGACCCGGGCCCGTAGGGCGGAGGGCGCCGGGGCTGGCGCGGGCGCGGTCTGCGTACGGCTGAAAGTTTCTTTCGTGTTCTCGCTCACACCTGAAAGCTATTTTCGGGGGTGGTGGGCGTCAATACGCCATACGGCCTCCGGAAAGAGGCCCTTCGTCACCGGGCCCCCGCGGGGCCACAATGGGCCCATGGACCACGCGACCCCCTTGGAACAGGCGCTGCACGTCGCCCGTGCACTTGTTCTCGCCGATCTCGCCGCCGGCGAGGTCGCCGATGCCGATGTCGTCTCCCTCGTCGAGGACTCGGTCACGCACCGCCGTTGGTGGGTGGAGCAGTGGCCGGAGGGGGTCGACTATCTCGCCGGACTCGTCGCCCAGGACGTGCAGGACGCGCTGCTGGAGAAGTACGGCCGCTGGCCGCTGTGCCCGGTCTGCGCCCACGGCGATCCGCACGCGCTCGACGTGGAACCGGAACTCGGACCCGACCCGCACTGGGTGTGCTCGGAGGCGGGCGTGAAAGTGGCCGCGGTCGGCGGCCTGGGCCCCGTCTTCGGTCTCCGGTGAGCCGCCCGTGACCGTCTACATCGACCCGCCGACCTGGCCGGGCCACGGCCGCATGTGGTCCCACCTCGTCAGCGACGTCTCGTACGAGGAGCTGCACGCCTTCGCGGCGGGGATCGGCTGTCCGCCGAGGGCCTTCGAGCGGGACCACTACGACGTGCCCTCGTACCGGTACGCGGACGCGGTCGGCGCGGGCGCGGTGGAGATCGGCAGCAAGGAGCTCGTCCGCCGGCTCACGGCGGCGGGGCTGCGCCGCCCCAAGGGCCGTCCGGCGCCGGCCGCGGACACGGTCTAGGAGCTGGGCTCCGGGGACGCGGGTGGGGCCGACGGCTCCGGAACGGCGTTGGGCTGGGCCTCCGGCGGGAGCGACCAGACGTGCTCCGGGGTCACGATCTTGGTGACCGTGTTGGCGACGAGGGAACTCAGGCTGCCGAACTTCCCGTCGACGTCGGAGTTCACCACGATCACCAGGGTCGCGCGGGCCTGCGGGAGCCGGACGGCGACGGTCTCGTAGCCGGGCAGCTCGCCGTTGTGGCCGATCCAGCCGTCGAGCTCGGCGATGCCGAGTCCGTAGCGCACGTCGGCGTGACCGGTGGGCAGCATGCGCAGCCTCTGGGCCTGGGTGCCCGGCTCCAGCAGGCGGTCGCCGTCGGGCAGCTTCCCGCTGACCAGGGTCGGGACCCAGGAGTGCAGGTCGTCGATGGTGGAGATCATCGCGCCGGCCGCCCAGCCCCAGGAGGGGTTCCAGCGGGATGCGTCGACGGTTGCGCCGTCCGGGGTGAAGTTCGTGTAGCCGTGCACGAACGGGCCGGCAATGTCGGCGCCGGTCGGCAGCGAGGTCGCGTCCAGGTCGGCAGGCTCGAAGACGTTCTGTTCCAGGTAGCTGTGCAGCGGCTGACCGCTGATCTTCTCCACGAGCAGGCCGAGCAGGACGGTGTTGGTGTTCGAGTACTCCCAGCGCGCACCCGGCGGGAAGTCGGCGGGGTGCCGGAAGGCGATGTCCAGCAGCTCCTGCGGGGTCCAGGACCGGTACGGGTCGGCCTTGAAAGTGGCCAGCCAGCGCGGGTCCTCGGTGTAGTTGTACAGACCGCTGCGCATCTCGGCGAGCTGCCGGACGGTGATCTCGTCGCCGCCGGGCACCCCGTCGAGGTACGTCGACACGGGCGCGTCGAGGCGTACCCTCCCGTCGTCGACGAGCTGGAGGACGGCGGTGATGGTGAAGGTCTTGGTGACGCTGCCGATGCGGGTGTGCATGTCGGTCTTGATGGGGATGCCGGTGGCCTTGTCGGAGGTGCCGAAGGCGCGGACGTAGGAGTCGTTGCCGTCGATCCACAGGCCCACGCCCACGCCGGGGATCCCCGCCTCGCGCATGACCGCGGTGATCGCGTCGTCGAGTTTCTCGGCGATCACGGGGTCGATGTCCACCCGGCCCGGCGGGGCGGCCGCCGGGGCCTGCCCCGCGCACAGCGCGGTCAGCAGGAGGGAGGCGGCGGCCAAGACGGTGGGCGTCCGGTACCGGGCCATGGAGGATCACCTCTGACGCACGTCCCCGAGCGGTCCCCAGATCCCCGAGCGGACCATCTCATCGTAGGAAGCCGGTTGCGGGGCGGCGACCGGGGGCCGGGAGGCGGGCCCGGGCCCGGCCCCCGGTCAGGCGCCCGCCGGGGCCCCCGCGGGCTCCTCGGCGCGGCCCGCGGCCGGGCTCCCCGAGGCCACCACCCGGGTCGGGTGGGGCGGCGTACGGCGGTCCAGGCGCAGGGCGATCACGGCCAGGCCGATCGCGGTGACCGTCATGGCGGCGCCCGCCCAGGCGGTGGCGGCGAAGCCCAGGCCCGCGTCGATGACGGTGCCGCCGAGCCAGGGGCCGCCGGTGTTTCCGAGGTTGAAGGCGGCCGTGGTGGTGGCGCCGGCCAGGGTCGGGGCGGCGCCGGCCACGTTGAACATGCGGGCGTTGAGCGCCGGGGCGGTGAAGAAGGCCGAGAAGCCGATCAGGAAGGCGAGCGCGACCGCCGCGACCTGGACCGAGGCCAGCAGGGCGAGCACGACGAGGAAGGCGGTCGAGGCGGTGATGCCCCAGATCATCACGCCGAACAGGTGCGCGTCGGCGATCCGCCCGCCGACGGTGGTGCCGGCCAGCGCGCCGATGCCGAAGAGGGCGAGGACCCAGGGGACCCACCGGGAGTCCAGCCCGGCCACGTCCGTGAGCAGGGGTGACAGGTAGCTGAACGCGCAGAAGACGCCGCCCGCGGCCAGCGCCGTGACGGCGATGGACAGCCACACCTGCCGGTCGCGGTAGATCCGCAGCTCGCGCCCGAGCGAGGGCTTCTCGGCGGGCAGCGGGATCTTCGGGATCAGCGCCAGGATGCCGGCGAGGGCGACCGCGGAGGCCGCGCCGACCGACCAGAACGCGGAGCGCCAGCCCAGGTGCTCGCCGAGGAAGGCGCCGGCGGGGACGCCGAGGACGTTGGCGATGGACAGCCCGCCGATCATGACGGCCATCGCGCGGGCCCGCTGGTCCCGGTCGACCATGGCGATGGCCACGGCCGCGCCGACGGCCCAGAAGCCGGCGCATGCGAACGCCGAGACCACGCGGGAGGCGAAGAGGAGCTCGTAGGAGGGGGCCAGCGCGCCCGCGACCTGCCCGAGGCCGAAGAGGCTGATGAGGGCGATCAGGGTGGTGCGGCGCGGCAGCCGCAGGGTGGCCACGGCCAGCAGCGGGGCCCCGACGACCATGCCGATCGCGAAGGCGGATATGAGCAGGCCCGCCTGCGGGATGGTGACGTCCATGTCCTCCGCGATGGGCGGCAACAGGCCGGAGAGCATGAATTCGCTGGTGCCGAGCGCGAAGACGGACAGTCCGAGGATGTAGACGGCGACGGGCATGCGGGGGCGTGCGGCATCTGCGGGCATGACTGACACCAACCGTCGCGAACGCGATCAAATTCCCCCGGAGGTGTCGGAGGTGTCGGAGGTGTCGGGGGCGTCGGAGGCGCCGGGGGCACCTGGGCCGTCGAGTGCGGCGAGCTCGGCGGCGAGGTTGGCGCGGGCCGGGGCCTCCCAGTGCGTGGCGCCGTAGGGCGTGCGGAAGAGCCGGGGCAGGCCGAGCAGCTGGCGCAGCACCGCGGCGCGGCCGGTGCGGAAGGCCTCGTCCGGGACGAACCCGTACTCGGCGCGCACGGCGGCCACGTAGGCGGCGTAGGCCTCCGGGGCGCCGGCCAGGACGGCCAGGTCGGCGTCGCAGAGCACCTCGCCGTCGGTGTCGCCGGGGGCGGGGTGGTGGGTGACGGTGAGCCGGACCAGCCGGGCCACCTCGGCGGTGCGGGCGGCGCCTATGCCGAGCTCGGGGAGGGCGCGCTCGGCCAGGGCGGCGCTGCGCTCCTCGTTCTCGGAGCGGTCGGGACGGTAGACGGCGTCGTGGAACCAGGCGGCGAGCTGCACGGCGGCGAGGTCGGCGGCGTGCGGAGCCAGTACGTCGATCCGCGCGAGTACGTCGGCCAGGTGCGCGGTGGTGTGGTACCGGCGCTGCGGCTCCGCCCAGGCGGCGAGCAGGCGCTCGGCGTAGGGGGCGGGATCGCGGTCGGCGGAGGCGCCGGCGGCGGTGGCGGTCGCCCGCCAACGGGCCTGGAGGGCCGCGGTGTCGGGGCCGGAGCCACCGGGGGTCTCACGGTGCTGGGTGCCTGTGTCCATGGGCACATTGTGGGGGTGGCGTGATTGTGCTGGTGAAGCGCGGGTGGAGGCCCGTACCCTGGATATTGGACTAGACCTATTTTTCATACCGGACGAAGGACGGCAACGAATGAGCAAGCGTGCGCTCCTGGAGGTGATCGCCCTCGACGCGGAGGACGCGATCGCGGCCCAGGCCGGTGGGGCGGACCGACTCGAACTGGTCACCGACATGGCCGCCGACGGGCTCACCCCGCCGCGCGAGACCTTCGCGGCGATCAGGGCGGCGGTCGACATCCCGCTGCGCGTGATGCTCCGCAAGACGGACGGCTTCGCGGCGGGCGACGTCTCCGTACTGGTCCGCGCGGCGCGGGAGCTGCGGGCGGAGGGCGCGCAGGAGTTCGTCCTCGGCTTCCTGAACCCGGACGGCACCCCCGACCTGGCCGCCGTCGAGGCGGTCGTGGCGGAGCTGGACGGCTGCCGCTGGACCTTCCACCGGGCGATCGACCGCGCGGCCGACCGGGACCAGCTGCGCAAGGCCCTGGCCGACCTGCCCGGGCTGGACACGTACCTGACGGCCGGCTCGGCGGCCGGGGTCGACGAGGGACTGCCGGTGCTGGTCGCCGAGGCGGCGCGGCGGGGCGAGCCGGGGTACGGGGCGCGGATGCTGGTCGGCGGCGGGCTGACCCTCTCGCACCTGCCGGTGCTGCGCTCGGCCGGCCTCGACGCGTTCCACATCGGCGGCGCGGCCCGTCCCTCCGGGTGGGGCCGCCCGGTCTCCGCCGAGGCCGTCGCCGAATGGCGCTCGGCCCTGACCTGATCGAACCGGGACTCCGCCCCGAACCCCCTGCGGCGCTCCGCGCCCGCGCCTCGATCGCCGGCGAATCCAGCCTCGCCGGCGTTTGAGGCGCGGGGTCCGGGGCGGAGCCCCAGGAGTGCGGCCGCAGGTCAGGGCCGGGCGGTGAGGAGCGGGCCTGCGGTCAGGGCGGAGCCCCGGTGCTCGGAGCCGTGGGTCAGGACAGGGCGGTCGGGAGGGGGGCCGCGTGGAGGGCCGTCAGGCCCGAGACGGCTCGGGTGAGGCAGACGTACAGGCGGCGCAGGCCCGTGCGTTCGTCCGGTTCGCCGTCGACGATGGCCGCGGGCTCGTCCAGGACCACGTAGTCGTACTCCAGACCCTTCGCCAGGGAGGCGGGGACCAGGGTCAGCCGCGACTCGGCCGTGGTCTCCTCGCCCGGCGACAGGTACGGCAGGCCCGCCGCGAGCAGGGCCTCCGCCAGCACGGGGATCCGCGCGTCCGCCGCGATCAGGCCGATCGACCCCTCGTGGGCGAGGGACGCGCGGCAGGCCGCCACCACGTCCGCCGTCAGGTCCGAGCTCTGCGAGATCAGCAGCGAGCCCGGGGTCTCGCGGACCGAGGAGACCGGGGCCAGCCCCGGGGAGATCGACGGCAGCAGGCGGGAGGCGTACGCGATCACCTCGCGCGGTACGCGGAAGCCCGCCGTCAGCTCCTCCAGCACGGCCTGCGGCTTGCCCAGGTGGGTCAGGGCCTCGTCCCAGCTGCGCGTGGCCCAGGGGGTGGTGCCCTGCGCGAGGTCGCCGAGGACCGTCGCCGAGCCCGTCGTGCAGCGCCGGCCCACCGCCCGGTACTGCATCGGCGACAGGTCCTGGGCCTCGTCGACCACGACGTGGCCCAGCGAATGCGTCCGCTCCACCAGGTCGGCGGCCTCGTCGATCAGCACCAGGTCCGCCGCCGACCACTTCGCCGACTTCACGCTCCGGAACGGCTTCGGCCACAGGAGCAGCTTCTGCTCGTCCGCGGTGAGGACGTCCGCCGCGTGCAGCGCGAGGAAGTCGGGGTCGGACAGGAGGCGCAGGACCAGCTTCGCCGGCTCGACCGGCGGCCAGACCGCCTTGACCGCGGCCTTCACCGCCGCGTTGCGGGCCACCGCGTCCTGCACGCGGTCGTCCGGTGCCTCGCCCGCCTGCTCCATCCGTACGAGCACCGCGTGCGCGATCCGCTGCGGCAGCGCGTCCCGGGCCGCACCGTAGCGGATGTCGCGGTTCTGCAGCTCCTCGACCATCTCGGCGATCTCGTACGCGGGCACCCGCCAGCGGCGCGAACCGCGCACCACCATCAGGGGCTCGGTCGGCGCGCTGACGTGCGAGACGAGCGCGCGGCGCAGCACCTCCGCCATCCGGGCGTCGCCCTTGACCACGGCGGTTTCGGCGGCGTCCGTGCCGCCTACCTCCAGACCCTCGCGGGCGACCAGGTCGTCGACCGTGGCCTGCTTGACCTCCAGCTCGCCCAGCGCCGGCAGGACCTGCTCGATGTAGTGCAGGAAGGAACGGTTCGGCCCGATGACGAGCGTGCCCGTGCGGGCGAGGCGGTCGCGGTGCGCGTAGAGGAGGTACGCGACGCGGTGCAGGCCGACGGCGGTCTTCCCGGTGCCGGGGCCGCCCTGCACGCAGACGGAGCCGGAGAGCCCGGAGCGGACGATCTCGTCCTGCTCGGGCTGGATCGTCGCGACGATGTCCCGCATGGGGCCGACGCGCGGGCGCTCGATCTCCTGCTGGAGCAGCTTGCTGACGGCGGCGGCCTCGGCGGGGTCGGACAGGTGCTCGTCCTCGTACGCCGTCAGCTCACCGCCGGTGTAACCGAAGCGCCTGCGCAGCGCGATGTCCTGGGGGTCGGTCTTGGAGGCCCGGTAGAACGGCTGGGAGACGGGCGCGCGCCAGTCGATGACCATCGGATCGCCGTCGGCGTCGTGGACGTGGCGGCGGCCGATGTAGAACTGCTCGCCCTCCGCGCCTTCGGCGAGCTCGGCGCCGGGTGCGTGGAGGTAGTTGAGGCGGCCGAAGAAGAGGGGGGTGTGGGAGAGGTCGGCGAGGGCCTTGATGCGGTCGTCGATCTGGGCCTGCAGGACGATCGCGTTGACCCAGTTCGCGGTGACGTCGCGGATGTCGAGGGCCTCGACGTCCTCCCGCATGGCGCGCAGGGCGGAGCGCGAGGCGGAGAGGTGGGCCCGTTCGCGGGCGAGCGGGTCGGACTCGGGGGCGTGCGCGGGCACGGGAAGGCCTCCAGCTGCTGGTACGGAACAGAAACCCGCCGGTTCCGGCCGGGGGGCGGCTCTCCCCGATGAGGCGGTGGGAGGCTGGCAAGAGCGGAGATTCTAACCACGGCGGCGCGGCGGCGCGAACGAATTCGAGTACTCCCGCACGGGACCGCCGTACGGGTGTCATACCGGGGAGTGTCATACCTCAGGGAGGTCCCTAGGGGCCGGCATGGGCCGGGAGGAGGAGGCCGCGGGGCCCCGGGTTACGCCCCCAGAGCGATGTGAGCCGCGTGGCGGAAAAGCACCATGGACACATGAGCACCGCAACCTTCACCCCGGTCCAGGGTGGCCGCCCGCGCGGCGCCACCTCCCTCTCCGACGCCCGCCCGCGCCGTCCCCTCGGCCGCGCGCTGCAGGCAGCCAAGATCTTCGCGGCGGCCGCCGTGAGCGTCGTCGTCCTCGGCGAATACGCCGAGGACGCGGGCGTCATACGCCGCTGAGCGCAGGCCCTGCCGGGACCCGCCGGGCCGCTGCTGCGCCGCCCCCGGCGGCGGGGCCGGCGGCGTGGACCGGGGGTGCGGTGTGGGGGGTTGGGTGATCCACTAGGGTCACGCGCGTGAACCGGAGCCCTGCCCAGAGCCGCTTACCGTTGCCCTTTGCCGGAGTGCTGGCGACGGGATCGCTGCTCGTGCTGGGCGTGCTCGGCATCGCCCTGCGCGTTCCGGTGGCCGATGCCCTCGTCGACGGGTTCTGTGCCGCCGAGTGGCGTCCGTCCACCGTGTACCCGCCGTTCGCGGCGATCCTGTTCACACCGGCCGCCTGGCTGCCCGCCGCCGTGCTGAAGGCCGTCCTCGTCCTCGGTGACGCGGGCCTGCTCGCCCTGCTGATCAGCCTGTCCTGGCGCCTCGCGGGACTGGCGGCCAGGCCCGGGCCCGTCCTGGCCGCGAGCGTCGCCGGGCTGTGGCTGGGACCGCTGTTCCAGGCGCCGCTCCCCGGCCAGATCAACCTGGCGCTCGCCTGCCTGGTCCTGTGGGACCTCGGCCGGCCGGCCGGCGCGCTCGGCAAGGGCTTCGCGCTGGGCGTCGCCGCCGGGATCACCCTCGTCCCGGCGGCCTTCGTCCCGTACCTGCTGGCGACCCGCCGCGTCCGGGCCGGGCTGACCGCGCTGGCCGCCCTCGCCGGTACCGCGCTGCTCGGGCTCCTGGTCCTCCCGCAGGACTCGGCCGCGTTCTGGACCCGGCAGCTGCCCGCCGCCGCCCGCGCCCCGCTACCGGGCTGGCCGGCCCTGTGGGTCTGGTGCGTCCCCCTGCTGGCCCTGCTGATCGCCGCCGCCCGCGCCCCGGCCACCGCGGGCCCGCGAGACGGTCGCCCGGCGACCCTCTCCGTCAGTCGCTCGCCAGCAGCTCGTCGGCGTCCATGATCCGGTAGGCGTAGCCCTGTTCGGCCAGGAAGCGCTGGCGGTGGGCCGCGAAGTCCTGGTCGATCGTGTCGCGCGCGACGACCGAGTAGAAGCGTGCCTCGTGGCCGTCCGCCTTCGGCCGCAGGACGCGGCCCAGGCGCTGCGCCTCCTCCTGGCGCGAGCCGAAGGTGCCCGACACCTGGATGGCGACCGTCGCCTCCGGCAGGTCGATGGAGAAGTTCGCGACCTTCGACACGACCAGCACGCTGATCTCGCCCTCGCGGAAGGCGTTGAAGAGCTTCTCGCGCTGCGCGTTGGAGGTCTCGCCCTTGATCACGGGGGCGTCCAGGTGCTCGCCGAGCTCGTCGAGCTGGTCGATGTACTGGCCGATGACGAGGGTCTGTTCGCCCTGGTGCTTGCGCACCAGCGCCTCCGTGACCTTCCGCTTCGTCGCCGTCGTCGCGCAGAAGCGGTACTTTTCCTCCGTCTCGGCGGTCGCGTACGCGAGCCGCTCCGACTCCGTGAGGTTCACGCGGACCTCGACGCAGTCCGCCGGCGCGATGTAGCCCTGCGCCTCGATCTCCTTCCACGGCGCGTCGAACCGCTTCGGTCCGATGAGCGAGAAGACGTCCGACTCCCGCCCGTCCTCGCGCACGAGGGTGGCCGTCAGGCCGAGCCGGCGGCGGGCCTGCAGGTCGGCGGTGAACTTGAAGACCGGCGCGGGCAGCAGGTGCACCTCGTCGTAGACGATCAGGCCCCAGTCCCGGGAGTCGAAGAGCTCCAGGTGCGGGTAGACACCCTTCCGCTTGGTCGTCAGGACCTGGTAGGTGGCGATCGTGACGGGCCGGATCTCCTTGCGGGTGCCGGAGTACTCGCCGATCTCCTCCTCCGTCAGCGAGGTCCGCTTGACCAGCTCGTGCTTCCACTGGCGGGCCGAGACGGTGTTCGTGACCAGGATCAGCGTGGTCGCCTTGGCCATCGCCATGGCCCCGGCGCCGACCAGCGTCTTGCCGGCGCCGCAGGGCAGCACGACCACGCCGGAGCCGCCGTGCCAGAAGCCCTCGACGGCCTGCTGCTGGTACGGGCGCAGCGCCCAGCCGTCCTCGGCCAGTTCGATCGCGTGCGCCTCGCCGTCCACGTAGCCGGCGAGGTCCTCGGCCGGCCAGCCCAGCTTGAGCAGCGTCTGCTTGATCTGCCCGCGCTCGGAGGGGTGCACGGCCACGGTGTCGGCGTCGAGCCGCGCACCGACGAGCGGGGTGATCCGCTTGGACCGCAGGATCTCCTCCAGCACGGGACGGTCGGTGCTGGTCAGGACCAGGCCGTGCACGGGGTGCTTGGAGAGGGTGAGGCGGCCGTAGCGCGCCATGGTCTCGGCCACGTCGACGAGCAGGGCATGCGGGACGGGGTAGCGGGAGTACTCGACGAGCGCGTCGACGACCTGCTCGGCGTCGTGCCCGGCGGCCCGGGCGTTCCACAGGCCGAGCGGGGTGATCCGGTAGGTGTGGATGTGCTCGGGGGCCCGTTCCAGCTCGGCGAACGGAGCGATGGCGCGGCGCGCGGCTCCGGCGAGCTCGTGGTCGACCTCGAGCAGGAGGGTCTTGTCGCTCTGGACGATGAGCGGTCCGTTCACGCGCGTCCCTTTCCGGCGGTGAGACGGCCGCCCGGGCGCGGGCGGCCAAACCTCCAGTCTGCCGTATCGCCGGGCGGCCCGGGGGGTTCTCGGCGCGCGGGACCGCCGCCGGTCCCGTACGCGCAGCCCCGGGCGGGATCCCGGCCCCCGGGCGGACGCGAGCCCAGGCCCCGGCCGGGCGGGAGCCTAGGCCCCGTCCAGGCCGGCGAGGAGCAGGGCGAGGCCGCCGTGGAACTCCCGGTCCGGGGTGAGGGAGCGGGCGCCGCGGGCGGCTTCGGTCAGGTACGGGAACGCGTCCGCCGGGAGGTCGGCGATGGCGGCGGTGCCCGCGCCGGAGAGGGCGCCGAGGTGTTCCTGCTGGATCGCGCCGATCACGTAGGCGAGCAGCGCGCGCAGGGCGATGATCCGCTCCTGGGCCCCCAGCCCGGCCTCGCTGAGCACCCCGAGGACGCTCTCGCCCCAGCGCAGCACGCCGGGGGAGCGGTGCCGGTGGCTGAAGGTGAGCGGCAGGACGGCGGGGTGCGCGCCGACGGTGTCCCGCAGCCGGTCGACGAGGAGCGTGACCCGTGCCCGCCAGGGCCCGGCGGACGGGGGCGGCGGGGTGCTGTCGACGGCGCTGAGGACGAGTTCGACGACGAGGGCTTCGAGTTCCCCGCGGTCCTGGACGTACCGGTACAGGGCCATGGTGCTGATGCCGAGTTCGACGGCGACGGCGCGCATGGACAGCCCCGGGAGTCCCTCACGGTCGATCACGGCGAGGGCTGCGGCGGCCAGTTGGTCCTGGGTGAGCGAGCGGGGGCGCGGCATGGTGGTTGACAGCGTACGACATACGCCTACGCTGTTAGGTGTACGGCATACGCCTACGGGAGGGTCCTCGTGGCCCCGTCGCCCGTGGCCTCGTCGCCCGTGACCTTGTGGAGGTCCTCGTGCAGCTCGACACCGGTTCCCTCGTCCGCACCCGCGTCCTCACCGCCGTCACGGACGGCTCGTCCGTCGCCGTCCCGGACCCCGAGCGGCTGGTCCACCTCCAGTTCCGCCGGTTCGCCGGCTGCCCCGTCTGCCATCTGCACCTGCGCTCGGTGGTGCGGCGGCACACGGAGATCGAGGCGGCCGGCATCCGCGAGGTCGTGGTCTTCCACTCCGGCGCCGACGAGCTGCGCGAGCACGTGGCCGGACTGCCGTTCGCGGTGATCGCCGACCCGGACAAGCGGCTGTACGCGGAGTTCGGCGTCGAGTCGTCCTACCGCTCCCTGCTGAGCCCGCGCGCCTGGGGGCCGGTACTGCGGGGGATCGCCCTCGGCGCGGTCGAACTGCTGCGGGGGCGGCAGAAGGCGCCGTCGCGGACCCAGGCCGGCGGGCGGCTCGGGCTGCCCGCGGACTTCCTGATCGCGCCCGACGGGACGGTCCTCGCCCGGTCGTACGGGGAACACGTCGACGACCAGTGGCCGGTGGAAAAGCTGCTGACGCTGGCGGCGCGGGCACGTACGGTCCGGGCATGAACCATGGTCAGCAGACCCTCGTGCCAGCCGACTTCGAAGTGCCGCAGACCTTCGAGGCGGACGGCTTCCGGCTGGAGCCGCTCGGCGAGCGGCACAACGAGCGCGACCTCGCCGCCTGGAGCGGGAGCATCGCGCACGTCCGGGCCACGCCGGGGTTCCACGGGAGGAACTGGCCGCCGCTGGAGGGCATGTCCGCGGAGGCCAACCGGGCCGACCTGGTGCGCCATGCGCGGGACTTCGAGGCCCGGACCGGATTCACGTACAGCGTGCTGGACGGCGACGACGTCATCGGGTGCCTGTACATCTACCCGGCCAAGGAGGCGCCCGGCCGGATCCACGTCAGCTCGTGGGTGCGCGCCGACCGGGCGCCGCTGGACGCAACCGTGTACGAGGCCGTGCAGGGGTGGCTCCGCGAGGTGTGGCCGTTCGACCCGGGGCTGATCGACTACGCGGCCAGGTGAGCGGGCCGGTGGCGGGCCTGCGGCCGAACGGGTCGTCGACGGGAACCGGCGACGTTGCGGCCGGGTCATCGCCGACGGGCGTCATACGGTGGCCGTCGCTGCCAGGCGACGCAAGAACGGACGCTGATGACGCAAGAACGACGGGACCGCGCGCTCTTGCGTGCCAGCTCGGCCCCTGTCCCCCTCACCACCGCCACCCACGACATCGGCCTGCTCGTGCTCCGGCTCGTCGTCGGCCTCAGCATGGTCGGCCACGGCACCATGAAGCTCTTCGGGTGGTTCGGCGGCCCCGGCCTCACCGCGACCGGCAAGGGCTTCACGATGGCCGGCTATCCCGCCGGCGACGCCATGGCCGTCATCGCCGGACTGTCCGAGACCCTGGGCGGCCTCGGACTCGCCCTCGGCCTGCTCACCCCGCTCGCCGGCGCCGCCCTGACCGGCATCTTCATCAACGTCCTCGACCTCCGCGGCCTGAGCGCCTACTTCCCGCCCAAGGGCGTGGAACTCGAGGTGCTCCTCTTCGCCGGGGCCGTCGCCCTCACCCTCACCGGCCCGGGCCGCTTCTCCGCCGACCACTACCTCCCGGTGCTGCGCGAGTCGCGGCCCCGTTACTCCTGGCTCGCCCTGCTGCTGGGCGTCGTCGCGGGATTCGTCGTCCTCCTCATCCGGGACTGACCGCCGCTTCCGTACGGAGGTGCCCCAGCGGGCCCGACGGGTAGGGCGTCTCCACCGGGAGCAGGGCGCGGGCCGCCTCGGCTTCGCCGGACCGGAGCAGGCCGTGGATCTGCCGGGCCAGCGGGGTCACGTCGCGGATCGAGACCGTCCACTCGTCGGCGTACGCGCGCGAGGCCGAGCCGGACAGGCCCAGCTGGAGCGAGCGGTACGGCAGCGGGTTCAGGTGCAGGTCGCGCTCCGGGTCCCACTGGACCCGGGCGGGCGCCTCGCGCAGGGACGCCTTCCAGGCGGCCCGGTCCGCGTGCACGCCCGGCTCGTAGTGGGAGAGGCAGGCCTCGCGCAGGGCCCGGTCGAAGCCCTCACGGGTGATCTCGACGGCCAGCACGGTCTCCTGGTCGGCCTTGGTGGCCCAGCCGCAGCGGTACATCATCCACAGGAACGAGGGCTTGATCCACGTCATCCGCTCCCGCTTCCAGGCGGGCGGGAAGCGGCCGTCCCGC
>NZ_JARAYQ010000216.1:0-14288 GCF_033794505.1 Streptomyces sp. MB09-01
CGCCCACACCTTCGTCGGGCGGGGGGGCGCGTGAGCGGAACCTACCCCGGCCGGGCCCGCCGGTCCCGGCCGGGGTAGGTTCCGCTCACGCGCCGACCCGCCCGACGAAGGTGTGGGTGATCCCCGTCTGCCACCCCGGCAGGGGCAGTACCCGTACGTCCGTGAAACCGGCATTCCGCATCCGCCCGGCGAACTGCTCCGCCGTGTCGAAGCAGAGCACGCTGCGCCACAGGTGCTCGTACAGCCCCGAATCGCCGCCCGCCCGTCCGAGTGGCATGATCACCGCCCGGCACACCGCCGTCCACAGGGCCCGGTGCAACCGATTCCCGCTCAGCGCGTACTCGTGTACGGCGATCCGCGCGCCCGGAGCCATCACGGCGCGCACGGCAGCCAACGTGAGATCGGGATCCGGCACGTTGCGGAACAGGTAGGCGGCGAAGACGGCGTCGAACGGCCCCTCGACACCGGCTTCGCCCAGCCGGTCGGCCGACGCGTTGACGAATCGGACCCCGACGGGCCACTTCTTGACCGCGGCCCGCTCCAGCATGCCCGAAGAGGCGTCGACCCCGGTGATGTCGGCCCGTCCCGCGGCCGAAAGCAGCGCGGCCGTCGAGGCGCCGGTACCGCAGCCCAGGTCCAGGACGCGGGCGCCGCGGCCCTCGTCCGGCAGACCCAGCCGACGGGCCGAGCGGCGCAGATGCCCGTGGTAGCCGGGACTCGCCGCGACCATCAGGTCGTAGCGTGCCGCGGCATGGTCGAAGGCAACCGACAGCGCGTCGTCGTGCAGCAGTGACATGACAGCCTTTCAGCGGTGGCCCGGCCCTGCGGCCGGGACGGATCGGGGAAGCAACGGCAGTTCCAGCAGCGACCGCACCATGGGGACCACGGGTGTGCGCAGGCCGATGCCGAGGTCTTCCCAGGGCGATGTCGCGCCGTCCAGGAACCGCAGGACCTTCTCGGCCGGCACGGAGGAGAAGAGGTGGGCGAAGAAGGGCCCGCCGGCGACCCGCCCCGTGTCCAGCGCGCGCAGCAGCACCGCGTCCATCGCCCTCGCCCGGCGCCCGTGCACGGCCGGCACCCGGGCCGGGGAGCGCCCCGCCCGCACTGCCTCGGCGAGGTGACGGCTCTGGCGCTGGATTGCTGCGAAGGTGTAGCCCGTTGACGGCCGGGTTGCCCCGCCGGCGGCTCCGATGAAGAAGACCCGGCGTCCCGCGCGGCGGGGGAAGAGGCCGTCGCTCATCGGGATCACCCCCTGCTCACGGCCCTGGACCGTGTAGTCGCCGAGGCCGAGAACCGACCCGCAGTAATGGCGCAGTGCCCTCTCGTAGGCCGCCTCGTACAGGGCGGCGCGGGAGAACTCCGTGTATTCGACCAGTGCTTCGTACCGGCTGAGCGGCAGGACGTAACCGAAGGCGAGCCCGCGGGAAGGCTGGGGAAGGCGGAAGTCCATCAGGATCGCCGCACCTGGATCGAAGGCCGGCTCGGCCGTGCGCACGAACCAGCCCAGGAAGTGCTGGAGCAGCGTGGTCCGGGCGGCGGGCAGCTGCCGCGGAGGCCGGGAGTCGAAGACCAGTCCCGACCGGAGGACGGCCGGGGCCCCCGACGCGTCTCGGCCGCGGACCAATGCCGCTCCGCCGGCGTCGTGCGCCGACTCCACCGTCGTGCGCCGCACCTCGACCCCGTACGCGTCGAGCCGCTCCGCCATGGCCGCCTCGAACCGGTCGGACCTCAGCATCTTGTACCGCAGGGGTCCCAGCGGTCGGTCGATCACCGCGCCGTCCGGGGCGTAGACGCGCAGCTGGTTCCAACTGGCCGCCAGCAGCCCGTCGTAGGGCCCGGCGTCCGCCTCCCAGTAGCACCAGGTCCGGGCGGGCGAACGCAGCGGCCCGGGCGGGGCCTCGACCACGACCACGCGCGGCGCCGGCCGCTTCCCGGGGAGCGGCTTCGCGAGCTCGACCGCGAGGGACAGCCCCGCCGCCCCAGCGCCCACCACGGTCACATCGGCGTCCCAGCTCAACCTCGACCTCCCGTCCTGCGCGCCAACGTCTCGCTTCCGCTCAGGGCTGCCCGACGGATGCAGTAAAGCGCCAGTCGACGCCCGGCTCCGTGCGACGCGGCGGACACGCATGCAAGGTGACGGATGCTGGTCTAACCACCGGGCCGGCCTTCCCTCGACCTGGCACTCGTCTCCGCACAGATCGGCGACCAGGGAGTCCTGCGCGGCTACCGGGCCGCGCTCGCTTCTACCGGAGCGGCCCTCGCTCATCGATGAACACGGTGGGCGCGGACAAGAACACGTCGCCGCCCACGGGGCCATAGGCGATGTTGAAAGTGTCCAGCCAGTACCACCAGTCCTGCATCCCTGCCGCACTGCTGAAGCGGTAGTTGAGCTGCCATCGGACCCATTGACCGGGGACGAGGCACGCGGCGGGAGGGCGTCGTAGCCGAGGGGGGATGGCGAACAGGGGCTGCACGCGGGGAAGAACCCGCAACCGGCCGTCGGCTTCGCGGAGCTGGACGTCGACCTTGCGCAGGTCTTCGTGGCTGTCATGGGGGTCGAAGCCGTCTCGCTCCCGCATACGAACCACGTGCGCGACCGAAGGCGGCGCATGCGGAACGATGAAGCCGACCGGGGCCGCGTTCCTGCGCGCGGCAGCCTCTCCTCCCCGGGACTGCTTCGTCCAGGACGTCCGTATCCACTGGACGGATATTTCCACGGCTCCCACCCTCGCCGGCTCATCGGGCACCCCACTCCAGGTCTGCTCATCCCGCCCCGCCGCGAGCGCCTCCCGATGACGCCGACACAGCCGGCGGGGGCTCCGAGGCCGTGTTCGGCATCTTCCGCACCCCGGGCCTGGGCCGTGGCGGTCATCGTCCCCGGCTGTTCGGGCGAACCGCGTTCCACCCACCGCTTCTCCCACCCGGTGCGGGCATCCATGGGTGAGACGAAAGGGAGACACACGATGCCGCTCTACCTATCGAGGTTCAGCTACACACCGGAGACCTGGGCGAGGCTGATCGGCCACCCCGAGGACCGCGCAAGGGCCGCTCAGGCATACATCGAATCCGTCGGTGGCAAGCTCCACGGCTTCTGGTACGCCTTCGGCACGCACGACGGATACAACCTCTGGGAAGCTCCGGACAACGTGTCCATGGCCGCGGTTGCGCTGGCGATCAGCGGAGGGGGCGCGCTCAGTTCGTTCGAGACGACCGTTCTCCTGAGCATCGACGAAACGCTGGATGCCCTCCGCAGGGCGGAACAGATCCAGTACCGGGCTCCTGGCGCGTAGCGGCCCGCGAGCAGGGCCCCTGCTGCCTCAGTTGCCCCGTACCGGGTGAATGACGCTCACCGGGCTACGCCGGCGGTAGGCGGGACACCGGCCGGCTCAGTCGGGGCGGGGCGGTCGGCGCGGGTCCGACCGGGCGCAGCGGACACAGGTGGTTGCCGCCGGACGGATCTCCAGGCGCTCGGGCGAAATCACCCCGTCGCAGGCTTCGCACCGCCCGTACTCGCCCCGTTCGAGCCGTTCCAGCTCTTCCAGGTGCTCGCGCGCTCGCGCCATCAGGGCGGCCACGTGAGCCCGCTCGAAGGCGGTGCCGGCCCGCTCGGGGTCGTGCTCGTCGTCGACCGCGACCAGGGCGTTCGCCGCGACGATTCCGTCGAAGTCGCGGCCCAGCGCGGCCGTTCGCGCGAGGGTGTCGGCGCGGTCGGGGCGCCTGCGCATGTCCCGTCTGCGTTCGAGGTCGATTGTCTCATCGTCGAACACGCGAAAATCTGTGTCGGCCGGAGTAGACATGGGGAGGTGGTGTGGTTATGGTTTCTCTCGTAGCCCAGAGAGATCGCAGGGCCTGGCAGGGACGAACTGCCGGGCAGCAGTACCCGTAGTTGCAGTGCGCAGGACGGTGCGGTGGTGGAGTTCCGAAGCCAGGGTTGTTGCAGGACGGCGACGGGGCTGACGACCGGACCGGGTGGCCCGCAGTGATCAGGGGCCGCCGTGAGCAGTACACGGCAGTGAAGTGAGCAGCACCTCGGTGAAGGCGTCGACTGCGGGCGCGCGCACCGGGAAGTTCGGCAGTGGGGTTCCAAGCCAGAGCAGACGCAGGACGGGCGACGGGGCTGGCTGCCGAAGAGTGGCGCTCGGTCAGGTCACGAGCAGTACCAGAAGTACCAGCAGTGAGCAGTACGCAGTCCCCCGCTTGGTAAGCAGTGATCATCGAGGGAAGAACGGAGGAATTGGGCGCCATCAGGATCGCCCGGGCCGGCAGTACGGGGCTCGGGTACCGCAGGACATCGATAGCGAGGTGGTCTCCGGTCAAGCAACCGCGATCCCCGCACCCCCGACGGCGTATCAGTCGGGTCTGCGGAAACAGGAGTCCGGCGCAGTATCAGGGCCGGCAGATGGTGTAGCAGTTCCTTCGGGGCCCTGGCGCCAATGGCGCCAGGGCCCCTCCACGCGTTCCACAGAGAGGTGCGATGACAGCAGACGACTCGCTCGGCCGTCTCCACGGCGACGACTACCCCGCCTACACCATGGGCCGGGCCGCCGAAATGCTCGGCACCACCCAGGGCTTCCTCCGCGCCCTCGGCGAAGCCCGCCTCATCACACCGCTGCGCTCGGCCGGCGGCCACCGCCGCTACTCCCGCTACCAGCTGCGCATCGCAGCCCGCGGCCGGGAACTCGTCGACCAGGGCACCCCCATCGAGGCCGCCTGCCGCATCATCATCCTTGAAGACCAGCTCGAAGAAGCCCAGCGCATCAACGCCGAGTACCGCTCGGCCGCTGCAGCGGCAAACGCCAAGGCCGAGGCCTGAGACGGCGCAGCCCTACCCCACTCCCCCGCTGCCTGGGGGGTTCCCGGCCCTGTCGTTTCTCCTCGAACTCCCACTGCCGCCGGGTCCTTGGGGAGGACATGTCGCACGAAGGCGCTGGCTGGCCGGCTCGCACCGGCAGCCCGCGGCAGAACACTTGCTCCCGAGCACCCCACTTGCACCTGCGGCGACGAGGGCGCGTGCTGGCTGCTGCCGTCCGGGTCCGTTTGCCCGGGACCGGTGGTATGAGCACCGGCGCCGAGGGCTTGCCGGACGGCCCCGGGGCCCGGCCGGGGAGGAGGCCGGGATGCGGGGTGTCCGGGTGCCGTACGGATCCGGGCGGCAGCCCGTCGTGCGGGCGGGCCTGCCGCATGACGCCGGGGAAGGGCGGCATGCGGCAGGGTCCGCGTTCCGGAAGCACCCCACCCCCAGGCGGCAGCTACCGGCATCCACGCGTGTGACCCGGCCGCCGCCCTCCAAACACTTTCCCCTTCCGGAGTTCTGAAAGGACGTCAAAACCTGCTGTGCATCTCCGATGCGGGAACACCGCTACGGGGGGGCTCCGGATGCCGTGTTGCCCGGTCCGCTGCACCGTGGATGCATGGCGGACCAGACCGAGAGCGTGATCCACCCCGTGTCGCTGTCGCCGCAGGGCGGGCGCAAGGTAACCGTGCACGCGCTCGGCACGGACGCGGAACTCGGCCGGGCCTTCACGCCCGGGGACGTGTCGCAGTTCCTGCGCCGGTCGGCCCGGGTCAGTCGAGGGCGGATCAGCAACCGCTCCCGGGTCCTGACCCGCAAGAACCTGCCGATGCTGCGCAAGTGGCTGGCCCTGGACGTGCAGCTGGCCGAGACCGCGGTCTACCGGCGATTCGGGCCGGCTGCCCAGGCGGCCATGACGGAGCTGCTGCGGGACTTCTCGCAGGAGGTGGACCCGTCCTACGCCCAGGTCGGCTACAACCTGTCGCTGGGCCGCACCGAGCACGAGGAGCGGGTCGGCCCGCCGCTGCCCTCGATGACGCTGCCGGAGTCGCGGCGGCTGCTCCGCGGGTACGAGTGGCTGATGGTGATCCCGCGCGAGATCGCCCAGCAGCTCGGCGGCGACGACGGCATCTCCGCGGCCGGCGACTTCCACCGGGTCGAGACCCTGCGTGACGGCGCGGTGCTGCTCCAGGCCACGCCGGAGTTCGACGGTTTCACCGTCGAGGCGATCGAGCGGACGTGGCGACTGGTGCGTCCCGCGCTGAGGCCAGGGATGCCCAAGCGCTTCGACTCCGATCCGGAGTGCCCGCCGAGCCGCATCTGGTACGCCGACCTCGCATGGCCGACGCGCGGCCGAGGACATTCGGACCACGCGTCCGGCTGCCCCTGCTTCGAGGCCCCGACCGTGGGCGCGGGCCGCACCATTGGGCGGACCTCCGTGCTCGAAGCCACCGCGGGAACGTCCGAGTGCGTGATCGACGGGCCCGGACGACGGGTGGAGCCATCCAGGGACCCGACAGAGCCCGGCCGGGTCACTGGGGACTCCGGCCGGGCTCTGCGTGCGAGGGGTAGCCCTTGGGTCAGATGCTTTCGTCCCGCAGGTCCTCTTCGCGCAGGAGGTCGTCCTCGCGACGGCGCGTCTTCTCCTCACGGCCCGGCTGACGGGACGGCTGGCCGGGCGCGGGGTGTACCGGGTCCTGGCCGGGACGCTGCGGACGCTGCTGCTCCTCGCGCCCCTTGCCCGGTTCCTGGCGCTTGTTCTGCATACCGCCCATGACGGCAACTCCTTTTGACTGGGGAGGTAAGGATGCCTCCCCCACCACGCTGACACGGGTGGTCACATTTCGCATTATTTCGATTACAGAGCGTGGCGCGCGGGTGATGTACCGGGTCGGGTGGCTGCGTCGGAATGCGGGGGGACCGTCTGGTGCCGAGGATGGTCCGGTCACGCGCACTCCCCCAACTGCCAAGGAGCCCCTCCATGCTGGAGCGAACGCCGCGTAAGGACCGCACCGAGGTCACCTTCGTCCTGCCCGCCGACAATCCGCCCGGCCCGGTCAGCGTGGTGGGCGACTTCAACCAGTGGCAGCCCGACACCCACCCCCTGGTTCCCCGCGAGGACGGCACCCGCGCGGTCACCGTCACTCTGCCGGGCAAGGGCGAGCACTCCTTCCGCTACCTGGCCGCCGGCGACTACTGGTTCGACGACGAGAGCGCCGACGGACACGACGGCGTCAACAGCCGCCTTCGGACCTGAGCGAACGAGCGTGTCGTGACCGGGGACGCCCTCGCCGTCGATACCAGCGGCGCGTTTCAGGAGCTGAAAGCCAAGCCGGAAATCCCGCCGCCGTCTCAGTTGATCTGGTCCGCTTGGCACGGCCACGGTCCGGTCTCACCGGACCTGGCTGATGACAAGACGGCTCTATCGGCAGGCGGATACGGCGCGATCTCGGCCGTCCACTCGGCCGCCGCCTTCGACACCGACTCGGCCTCAAGTTGGCAGGTGACCACGAACGGCTCGCCCGAGGGGGGCGATCGTTGCCAGGGAGGTGAGAACTCCAAGTCCAGGCTGACGCGTAGTTCGACCTGACCTGAATCGGTCCAGGTGAAGGCGAAGGCCACACTGGGCTCGGTGAAGTCCAACCTGCCGCTGCCGTCGTGTTCGGCCCCGGTGGGTTGGGCCGCCGCTCGACCGAGCCATAGCGCCAACTCGACGGCGTCGTCCGCGGTCAACGCCTGCCAGCGGAAGGACCATGTCCCCTGCGGACAGTGGGCGGACCCCTCGACGACCAGCCAGCTCTGCCGCTGTTGCGGATCAACCGCCTCGGGGAACTGGTAGCCCGCGACACCCAGCTCGACGCCGTACCCGTCACTACCGATCAACCTCATCAACCCAGCATTCCACGCCACGAAGTCACCTGACGTCGCGGCGAGCAAGCGCGTTCTCCGCGCACCTTGCTTGGGACCGGATCAACTGACGGACAGCTCCGGCCGAACGCACCGAGCCGGCCGGGTACCCACGAGACGTCGCTGCGCGGGGCGTGGAGACCGGTCAGGGAAACGGTTCCCAGGCCTCGGGGACGGCGCCCCTCCACTCGGCGAAGTCGGGGTCCGTGAGGTCCACGTCCGCGGCGTTCTCCATCCCGGCAGCTGCGAGGAAGGCCCGGATATCGGCTGGGCGATGTGCACTCCGGTGGCGACGCCGTCATAGCGGACACGACACCACACCTGCCCGGACTTCAGGTGGGGTCCCGAGGTCCGAGGTCGGCCCGCCCCCCGGCACCCAGGAGGCCCGTGGCCTCGAAGGGGGTTTCGCGTTCGATGCGGGGCAGCTCGGTGCGCGCGACGCGAGTGACGAGGGGCGGCAAGGCAGCCCGGACCGGCTGGACGGCCCGCAGCCAAGCGGGCACGTAGACGGATGCCTTCCGTCGTTCCGCTGCAACGACCAGGCGGTCCGCGACCTGTTCGGCCGGATAGACCTTGCGCGCGGGCGGCGGCATGTGGGCGCGCAGTTCGCGCAAGACGGCGTGCCGGTCGGCATCCCGGACCATGTCGGTGTCGGTCCAGTTGATGTAGGCGATGCCGACTCCGACACCGTGGTGGGAGAGCTCGGCGCGCAGCGCGTGAGCCAGGGACTCCACTCCGGCTTTCGAAGCGCAGTAGGCGCTCATCAGCGGGGAAGTCCCCATGGCTGCCAGCGAGGCGACCTGCAGGTAGTAGCCGCGGGTGGCGAAGAGGTCCGGCAGGAACGATCGGGCTGTCACCGCACTGCCGATGAGATTGACTTCGATGACCCGGCGCCAGACCTGCGGGTCAGAATCCGCGAACGGTCCGCCTTCGGCGATGCCGGCGTTGCCCACCACCACGGACGCGGGCCCTAGGCGGGCGCGAACCTGTCGGGCGGTGTCCGCCATCGCCGCGTCATCGGTCACGTCGACGTCCCAGCAGGCGGTGTCGTTGGCCAGCGTCCCGGCCACGTGCTCCAGGCGCGGTCCCTCCAAGCCCAGCAGGGCCAGCCGGGCACCCCGATCATCGAAAGCCCGGGCAAGTGCGGCGCCCAGCCCCCGCGCCGCACCCGTCACCACCACCGTACGGCCCCGCAGGGGCTGAGCCCGTGTCCGCATGCTCACTGTGCCTCCGGTCGGTCCGTGGCTTCCGGAACGCTCCTGCGACGTGGTCTTCGTGTCGCCGCTCCCAGGTCAACCGCATCGCGTCGTCATGGCTGCAAACGACCAGGACGCAGGCCCGTCAGGGCGCTGCACCGCCAGCGGCCGGCCTGTCACCGGGCGTCACCACCGACTCCTGGGCCCCTTCGACGGCTCGGTGACGGCCTTCCAGAAGGATGCGCATCTGATCCAGAACCCTGTCGAAGTCCCTCCAGGGAGTCGCCTGGTCCGCGCCGTCGGCGGCGGGATCTGCGCGGCTTCCGCCCGCTCGGGTCGAGGCCATGGTCCACCTCTTGTACTCGTGAGCTCCGTATCGATCCATCACGGCGCCCTCACAGACAGAGCGCACCGGGCTTCTCCCCACGTGCCGGAAGTTCATGCGTGGCCTTGTACGGCTGCCGCCTGGGCAAGGCGCCGGAGGCCAGGAAGGTGGTGGGTGCGGCCGTGTCGGCGGCACCATCTGCCTTCCCCGGCGGAACCAGGGAGGTGTGGGGTTCCCGTGAGCGGGCAGACCTTTGTGGCAGCCCCGCTTCGCGGGGCTGACCAATTCCACGCGGCGCCCAGCCGAGCCCCGGGCAGGCGGCCCCTCCAGGAGGCAGACACAGGACGAGCGGGCTCGGTAAGCCCGCTCGCGTGGACGGCCGGCGCCGGAACGGCTCATCGGGACGCCCACGGGCCGTGGGCGCACCGCCGCGCCGCCGGTTCCGCGTTCGGCCCGCGAGAGGGCCCACCCGCCGCAAGCAGCACCGTTCGGCGTGCGGCACGCCCGAAAGCCCGTCCGCCTGTCGTTGCGGGGCAGGCTCCCCTACCGTCGGCGTCGGACGGTGTGCGGCGGCGCCGGCACCGCCTGACGGAACGTCAGTGAAGTCGGCGAAGGTCGGCATCCGTCCGCCGGAGCCCGCTTTCAGGCGCCGGGGACCGCCGAGATCGATCACGCGGGTCAGCAACTCCGACCTGCAAAGCACTGCTCAGAGCCCGCCTGTCAAACCCACCGGGAGATACGCATGAGGATGCTGATCAACAGTCCGCAGACCGTGGTCGCCGACGCCCTGCGGGGAATGGCCGCCGCCCATCCCGAGCTGGACGTCGACGTGGAGCGGCGGGTCCGGGCACGAGCCGCTGCACGCCGGGTTCGTGGGGTACGGGATGCTGTCGGCCGCGTGTCCCGGTGAGGTGTTCACCTCGCCGGTGCCCGACCAGATGATGAAGGCCGCCGCGGCCGTGGACTCCGGTCAGGGAGTGCTGTTCGTCGTCAAGAACTACACCGGGGACGTGCTCAACTTCGAAATGGCCGCCGAGCTGGCCGAGGAGGACGGCCTGCGGATCGAGCGCGTCCTGGTCGACGACGACGTCGCCGTGACCGACAGCCTGTACACGGCCGGGCGGCGCGGCACCGGAGCCACCCTTTTCGTCGAGAAGATCGCCGGGGCCGCCGCCGAGGAAGGGGCGCCGCTGGAGCGGGTCGCCGCGCTCGCCCGGCAGGTCAACGCGTCCTCGCGGAGCTTCGGGGTGGCGCTGAGCGCCTGCACCACGCCCGCGAAGGGCAGCCCGACCTTCGATCTGCCGGACGGGCAGCTGGAGTTGGGCATCGGGATCCACGGCGAGCCGGGCCGGGAGCGGCGGGCGATGATGCCGGCCGGGGAGATCGCGGACATCGCGGTGGGAGCCGTACTGGAGGAGCTGGCGCAGGTGGGGCCGGCGGACGGGCCGGTGCTGGCGCTGGTCAACGGGATGGGGGCGACCCCGCTGCTGGAGCTGTACGGATTCCACGCGGAGGTGGCCCGGGTGCTGGCCGCGCGGGGCGTGCGGGTGGCCCGGGCGCTCGTGGGGAACTACGTCACGTCGCTGGACATGGCGGGGTGTTCGGTGACGCTGTGCCGCGCCGACGAGGAACTGCTGCGGCTGTGGGACGCGCCCGTCCAGACCGCCGCGCTGCGGTGGGGCCGCTGACCGTATGGTGTCGGTGGGACTGGCCAGACCGATGCGAGGCGAGGAGATCCGGTGCGCGACGCAGACTTCTTCCGGCGCTGGATGGCGGCCGCCGCGGCCGCGGTCGAGCGGGAGGCGGACCGGCTGACGGAGCTCGACTCCCCCATCGGGGACGCCGACCACGGGAGCAATCTGCTCCGCGGTTTCACGGCGGTGCTCCCGGCTCTCGGGGCGGAGGCCCCTGAGGCGCCGGGCATGGTGCTGCAGCTGGCCGGAAGGACGCTCATCTCGACGGTCGGCGGTGCGTCGGGGCCCCTGTACGGGACGCTGCTGCGCCGCACCGGCAAGGCGCTCGGGGAGGCGGCCGAGGTCTCCGACACGGAGCTGCGCGAGGCCTTGTACGCGGGGGTGGCCGCGGTGGCGCAGCTCGGTGGGGCGGCGCCGGGTGACAAGACGATGCTGGACGCGCTGGTGCCGGCGGTGACCGCGTTGAGCACGTCGTACCGGGCGGCCGCGGACGCGGCGGAGCACGGGGCGCTGGCGACGGTCCCGCTGCAGGCGCGCAAGGGCCGGGCCAGCTACCTGGGCGAGCGGAGCATCGGTCACCAGGATCCGGGCGCGACCTCGTCGGCGTTGCTGTTCCGGGCGCTGGCGGACGTGGCGGAGCCGGTGCAGGGCGCACGGTGACGGGCCCGGACCCGAGCCCCGCGTTGGTGGGCATCGTGCTGGTGTCGCACAGCGCGGCGGTCGCGGAGTCGGTGGCCGAGCTGGCGCGCGGTCTGGCCGCGGGCGGTCCCCTGGCCCCGGTGGCCGCGGCGGGCGGCACCGCCGGCGGGCTCGGCACGAGCGCGGAACGGATCGTCGCGGCAGCGCGGGAGGTGGACCGCGGCGCCGGGGTCGCGCTGCTGGCGGACCTGGGCAGCTCGGTGCTGACGGTGAAGGCCCTCCTCGTGGAGGACGAACTCCCGCCGAACTCCCGCCTGGTGGACGCACCGTTCGTGGAGGGCGCGGTGGCAGCCGTGGTGGCCGCCTCCAGCGGCCTCCCCCTGGCGGCAGTGGCCTCGGCCGCCACCGAGGCCTACGCCTACCGCAAGGCCTGACGCCCGGCGCCGACGCGACCGCGGCCGGGGCCCGGGGTCGCCCCCGGGCCCGGACCGCCGGACCGCCGGACGCTACGGGCGGCCGCGGAGGGTTTCGATCTCGCGCCGTTCGCGCTTCGTCGGGCGGCCCGCACCGCGGTCGCGGATGCCGACGACGGCGGCCTCCACGGGGGTCGGCGGCGGCGGGCTCTTGTCGATCAGGCACTCCGCGGCGACGGGGGCGCCCACTCGCTTGGACACGGGCCGCTTCACCACCACGATCCGCTCGCGCCCCGCATGGAAGAGCCGTACCTCGTCACCCGCGCGCACCGGCTGCGCCGGCTTCGCCCGCTCCCCGTTGACCTTCACATGGCCCGCGCGGCAGGCGGTCGCCGCGATCGAGCGGGTCTTGGTCAGGCGCACGGACCAGATCCACGCATCGACCCGCACCGTGCCCGATTCCGTTCCCGTTCCCGTTACCTCATCTGCCATGCCCCGACTCTAGCGAGGTGGGCGGGGCAGAGCGGAACGACTTTTGGCAGATACACCAAGAGGCATAGCATCTGCCATAGAGATCAGCCCAACAGAATTGCAAACGCGCCATACGTGCGCCTACCTTGTCGCACATGCAGTCCTACACCATCGGACAGGCGGCGCGTCTGCTGGGCGTCAGCCCGGACACCGCGCGCCGCTGGGCCGACGCAGGCCGGGTCGGGACCCATCGCGACGAAGGCGGCCGACGCCTGATCAACGGCCGTGACCTGGCGGCCTTCTCCGTCGAGGTGGGCCAGGGCACACACGCCGAGGACGGAGAGACCTACACCTCGGCCCGCAACGCCTTCCCCGGCATCGTCACCGCCGTCAGGCTCGGCGACGTGGCCGCCCAGGTCGAGATCCAGGCAGGACCCCACCGCCTGGTCTCGCTGCTCACCCGTGAGGCCGTCGAGGAGCTCGGACTGGAGGTCGGCATGCAGGCCACCGCCCGCGTGAAGTCCACCAGCGTGCACATCGACCGCACCTGACCGGGACGGCACGACGGGACCCGGACGGCCCGCCCACCGGCTCCGCGATCCCCGCCGGCTCCGCGATCCCTGACGTCCGCCGCAGTCCCCCGCACCACCCGCTCAGCACCGCCGAACGTCCCCACCCGCTCCGCCCGTCACCGGCGCGGGTCACCGCCGCGCGGAACCGGCACCCTGCCGGCCGCCGACCCGACCGAGGAGCCCCTGCTCATGTTCCCGACCCTGACCCGCCGCCGTGCCGCGGCCGCCGCGCTGACCGCCGCCCTGCTCGTGCCGCTGGCCGCCTGCGGCAAGGGGGACGACAAGCCCGCCGGCGGCTCCACGCCCGGCTCCGCCGCAGCCTCCGCCCAGCCCAAGGCCGCGAACCTCACCGTCCTCGCCGCCTCCTCCCTCACCGACGTCTTCAAGGCCGCGGGTGCCGAGTACGAGAAGACCCACCCGGGCACGAAGATCACCTTCTCCTTCGCCGGTTCGCAGGAGCTCGCCGCGCAGGTCAAGCAGGGTGCCCCGGCCGACGCGCTGGTAACCGCCGACACCAAGACCATGGACGGGCTGAAGGCCGAGACCGGCGAGGCCACGGTCATCGCCAAGAACCGCCTGGTCATCGCGGCCGGCAAGGGCAACCCATTCGAGATCGACGAGCTCAAGGACCTCGCCGACACCAAGCTCAAGGTCGTGCTGGCCGCCCCCGAGGTCCCGGTCGGCCGCTACAGCAAGCAGATCCTCGACGCCCAGAAGGTCGAGGTGAAGCCGGTCTCCCAGGAGCCCAACGTCCGTGCCGTGCTGAGCAAGGTCGAGCTGGGCGAGGCCGATGCCGGTCTCGTCTACAAGACCGACTCCGCCAAGTCCGGTGACAAGGTCGTCACGGTGGACATCCCGGACGAGCAGAACGCCGTGGCCTCCTACCCGGCCGCCACGCTGAAGCAGTCCAAGAACGCCCAGGCGGCGGCCGCGTTCGTGGCCTGGCTGAGCACCCCCGAGGCCCAGAAGATCCTGCATGACGCGGGCTTCCAGAAGGTCTGAGCGCCGTCGGCGTCGGCATGACGAGGAGCTGCCCGGTCCGGGGGGACGGGCAGCCCCTCCCGGCGTACCCGCGCAAGTACGCCCGTACGGAAGCCGGTTCGCAAGCCGGGGCGGAAGCCGGTTCGCAAGCCCGGGCGACGGCAGGCGCACGCGCCGGTACGGCGACCACGGCCAGGGCCAGGGGCACCCCTTCCGCCCGGACCGGCCGGCTGCGGCATACCCTTCCCCCGCTGTCACTCTCCCCCAGCCAGGAACGCCCATGAGCAGACTCCGTACC
>NZ_JARAYQ010000217.1:0-14252 GCF_033794505.1 Streptomyces sp. MB09-01
TTTTTTTTTATAGATCACGGTCCCTCCAGTTTTACTCCTATTAAGTCGTGGGCCACCTCAGAATTGGTTAAGAGACAGCCCAGGTTTCCGCCCGAATTTCCCCCCCCCCCCCCACGCCTCGGACGCCGGCGGGCCGGGTGCCACCGGCGGCCCGCCTTCGCCGTGGAGGAAACGGTTCCGCATACTGATACGGCAGGTGATCACGGACTGGAGGACGCGTGGCGGAGGCCGACGGGGCAGAGGACAGGAAGCCCCAGTCCGACGAGGCGCACAGCGCCTTCACGCCGCCGCCCGGGATGGAACCGGAGGCCCTCGACGAGGACCAGCCCACCTCGGAGTTCGCCCGTCCGGCCGGCGCCGAGCCGGTGCAGCCCGAGCCCGGGGGTTCGGCCTTCGCCACCCCGGCCACCTACAGCGCCGCGCACTCCCCGCCCGCCTACACCCCCGGCCAGGACTTCCCCCTCGCCCAGCTGAAGGAATCCCCCTGGCAGGACCGCATGCGCACGATGCTGCGCATGCCGGTCGACGTCCGTCCCGTACCGGATCTCGTGCACCGGCCGAGCGAGGCCGGGCCCGCCGTGGGCCGCGTGCTCGACCTGACCCTGCGCATCGGCGAGCTGCTGCTCGCGGGCGGCGAGGGCGCCGAGGACGTGGAGGCCGCCATGTTCGCGGTGACCCGCTCCTACGGGCTGGACCGCTGCGAGCCCACCGTCACCTTCACCCTGCTGTCGATCACCCACCAGCCCTCGCTGGTGGACCACCCGGTCTCGGCGAACCGGACCGTGCGCCGCCGCGGCACCGACTACAACCGGCTCTCCGCCGTCTACCGGCTGGTGGACGACATCAGTGCCCCCGAGATCGAAATCTCGCTGGAGGAGGCCTACCGGCGCCTCGCCGAGATCCGCCGCAACCGGCACCCGTACCCCGGCTGGATGCTCACCTCCGCCGCCGGGCTGCTCGCCGGCGCCGCCTCCACCCTGGTCGGCGGCGGGGTGCTGGTCTTCATCGCGGCGGCGCTCGGCGCGGTCCTCGGCGACCGGCTGGCCTGGCTGTGCGCCGGCCGCGGGCTGCCGGAGTTCTACCAGTTCGTGGTCGCGGCGATGCCGCCGGCCGCGATCGGGGTGGCGCTGAACATGACCGGGATCGACGTCAAGGCCTCCGCCGTGATCACCGGCGGGCTCTTCGCACTGCTGCCCGGGCGGGCCCTGGTCGCGGCCGTGCAGGACGGCCTGACCGGCTTCTACATCACCGCCTCCGCCCGGCTGCTGGAGGTCATGTACCTCTTCATCGGCATCATCATGGGCGTGCTGGTGGTGCTCTACGTCGGCCTGCAGTTCGACGCCTCCCCCCGGCCGGAGGAGGTCCTGGAGATCCAGCAGCGGCCGCTGATCCAGATCGCGGCTTCGATGGTGCTCGTCTTCACCTTCGCGATCCTGCTCCAGCAGGAACGTGCCACCGTGTTGATCGTGACCCTCAACGGCGGGGTCGCCTGGGTCACCTTCGGCGCCCTGCACTACGCGGGCGAGATCCCGCCCGTGCCGTCCACCGCCATCGCCGCCGGGCTGGTGGGCCTCTTCGGGCAGCTCTTCTCCCGCTACCGCTTCGCTTCCGCCCTGCCGTACGTGACGGCCGCCATCGGTCCGCTGCTGCCCGGCTCGGCGACGTACTACGGGCTGCTGCTGATCGCCGAGAACCGGCTGAACGAGGGGCTGGGCTCCCTGGTGAACGCGGCGGCCATCGCGCTGGCCATCGCCATCGGGGTCAACCTGGGGTCGGAGACCTCCCGGCTGTTCATGCGCATCCCGGGGGCCGCGAGCGCCGCCAAGCGCCGTGCGGCGAAGCGGACCCGAGGCTTCTAGCCATACGGGGTACGCGTACGCCCCGCGGGCCGGTGCGTGCCTGCGGGGCGTACGTGAGGGCGGCGGGGCTAGCGCTTGGCGTGGCGGCCGCGGGTGCCCGGGGCCTGGAGGCCCGGGCCGTCGACCGCGGCGGCCTCGGGCTGCGCCTCGACGGCGTTCGCCTTGTTCTCCTTGCGGGCCTTGAGCACCTCGAAGATCACCGGGATGACCGAGATGAGGACGATGCCCACCAGGATCGGCTCGACGTTCGTCTTGATGAACTCGATCTGGCCGAGCCAGTACCCCGCGACCGTGACGCCCGCGCCCCAGCCGATGCCGCCGATGATGTTGTACGTCAGGAACGTGCGGTACTTCATCGAGCCGGCGCCGGCGACCATGGGCGCGAAGGTGCGGATGATCGGCACGAAGCGGGCGAGCACGATGGCCTTCGGGCCGTGCCGGTCCATGAACTCGTGCGCCTTGTCGAGGTTCTCCCGCTTGAAGAGCTTGGAGTTCGGCCGGTTGAAGAGCTTCGGGCCGAAGAACTTGCCGATCATGTAGCCGACCTGGTCGCCGATGATGGCGGCGGCCACGATCAGGGTGCAGACCAGCCACAGCGGCTGCTTGATGTACTGCCCGTCCGCGACCAGCAGGCCCGCCGTGAACAGCAGGGAGTCGCCGGGCAGGAACGCGAAGAGTCCCGACTCGGCGAAGACGATGACCAGAATGCCGATCAGGCCGAAGTGCGAGATCAGGTAGTCCGGGGACAGCCACTCAGGGCCGAGCGCAATCGTGTACACGGGTTCCGGACTCTCCTGGATCGGGGGGGCGTGCCGGGGACAGCAGGCGGTTGCGGGCAAGGTAAAGACGGTCTCAATTATCAACGCACACGACCCCCTCCCGGTTCCAGTACCGGAGGGGGGTCGGATGCGTGACGTTCCGCTTACACCTTGCGCACGGCGTTCGCCAGGATCGCGTCCCGCAGGTGCTCGGCGAGACCGGGCTTCATGGAGTCGTAGTACTCCTTGAACCGCTCGTCCGCCACGTACATCTCACCGAGGCCCGTGTGGATCTCGTACGAGCAGTCGTAGTACCAGGTGCTGATGTGCCGGCGGTGCTCCTCGGCCATGTCCATCGCCGCCTCGCCGTCGGCGGACTCGCCGGCGTCCATCAGGGCCGCGTACCGGACGCTCCACCCGGCGACCTCGTCCTGGATCCGCCGCCAGTCCTCCTTCGTGTAGGTGGCGACCCGCCGCTGCGACTCCGCGTAGGCCTCGGTGCCGCCCCAGCGCTGCTCCGCCTCCTCCGCGTACTGCTCGGGGTCCTTGTCCCCGAAGACCTCGAACCGCTCCTCGGGAGTGAGGTTGATGCCCATCTTCTTCGCCTCCATGGCGTGCTCAACGGCCTTGGCCATCTGCTGGAGCCGGGCGATCCGGTCGGTCAGCAGGGCGTGCTGCCGCCGCAGGTGCTCCCGCGGATCCGATTCCGGGTCGTCCAGCAGGACCGCGACCTCGTCGAGGGGGAAGCCGAGCTCCCGGTAGAACAGGATCCGCTGCAGCCGGTCCAGGTCGGCGTCGTCGTACCGCCGGTGACCTGCGTGGCTGCGGCCGCTCGGGGAGAGCAGACCGATCTCGTCGTAGTGGTGCAGGGTGCGCACCGTGACTCCGGCGAATCCGGCGACCTGGCCCACGGAGTAGCCCATCTTCCCGTCCCCCTCATCTGGTTGGGTACGCCCTTCACTGTGGTCCCTCACGTGGCGTGAGGTGCAAGCCCCCGCTCCGGGCCTATCTGCTCAGGCCGCGGAACCTCGCCACCGCCAGCGGGAAGAACACCGCCAGCAGCAGGAGCGGCCAGCCGACGGCGAGCAGTGCGGCGTGTTCGGAGGCCCAGGACGGGGACGCCGCCGCCGGGTTGCCGAACAGGTCGCGGACCGCCGTAGCCGTGGCCGACATCGGGTTCCATTCCACCACCGTCCCCAGCCAGCCCGGCATGGCTTCCGGCGTGGCGAAGGCGTTGGAGAGGAAGCCCACCGGCCACACCAGGATCTGCACCGCCTGAACCAGCTCGGGCCGGCCCGCGACCATGCCCAGGAAGATCCCGATCCACAGCATCGCGAAGCGCAGCAGCAGGAGCAGTACGAAGGCCGACAGCGCGGCCGCCGGCGAGCCGTGCCAGCGCCAGCCGAGCAGCAGGCCGACACCCGCCAGGACCGCCAGCCCCACGGCCGACTGGAGCATGTCCGCCGCGCTGCGGCCGACCAGGACCGCGGCGGAGGACATCGGCATGGCGCGGAACCGGTCGATCACCCCCTTGCCCAGGTCCTGGGCGACCGCCGTCATGGTCGCCTCCAGCCCGAAGGCCATGGTCAGCGCGAGCATGCCGGGCACGAGGAACTCGACGTACTCGCCGTCGATCCCGCGCCCGCCGCCGACCAGGAAGCCGAACATCAGCAGCATCATCACGGGGAAGACCAGGCCGACGAGCATCTGCACCGGCTGCCGTGCCCAGTGGGCGAGCTCGCGCCGGGTCATCGTCCAGGAGTCCACGGCCACCCAGCCCGCGGCGGACATCGTGTGCGGCGTCATGCGGCCACCCCCGTGGAGTCCGCGCGGTCGGCGTCCGTACGGTCGGTGTCCGTCCTGCGGTCGGTGTCCGTGCGGTCGGTCAGGTGCAGGAAGACCTCGTCGAGCGTCGGCCGCCGGACCGAGAGGTCCGCCGCCTCGATGCCCGCCCCCTCCAGCGTGCGCAGGGTCAGGGCCAGGCCGGCCATGCGGTCCTCCACCGGGAAGCCCAGCGTGAGGGTGTCCGCGTCCACGGCCGGGTCCGGCAGCAGCGCCGCCGCCTGCGCGAGCCGGGCCGCGTCCCGCAGGACGACGACGATCCGGTCCGGCCCGACGCGGGACTTCAGCTCGTCGGCCGTGCCTTCGGCCGCCACCCGGCCGGCGTCGATCAGCGCGATGCGGTCGGCCAGCTGGTCCGCCTCCTCCAGGTACTGCGTGGTCAGCAGGACGGTCGTGCCGCCGCCCACCAGCGAGCGGACGGCGCTCCACACCTCGGCGCGGCCGCGCGGGTCGAGCCCGGTGGTCGGCTCGTCGAGGAAGAGCACCTCGGGCTCGGTGATCAGGGACGCCGCGAGGTCGAGCCGGCGCCGCATGCCGCCGCTGTACTGCTTCACGGGCTTGCGGCCGGTGCCGGCGAGGCCGAACCGGTCCAGCAGCGCGTCGGCCCGCAGCCCGGCCCGCCGCGCGCCCAGGTGGTGGAGGCGGCCGAACATCTCCAGGTTCTGGCGCCCGGACAGTTCCTCGTCGAGCGCCGCGTGCTGGCCTAGCAGCCCGATCCGGGCGCGGACGGCCGCCGGGTCCTTCCGTACGTCGTGGCCCGCCACCCGGACCACGCCCTCGTCGTGCCGCAGCAGGGTGCTCATGATGCGGACCGCCGTGGTCTTCCCCGCGCCGTTGGGGCCGAGCACGGCGTGCACCGTCCCGCGTGTCACCTCCAGGTCCAGTCCGGCCAGGGCCGGCTTGTCGCCGTACCGCTTGTGGACACCTTCGACGAAGATCGCCAATGGGATTCCACTCCTCACGCTCGACGTGTTAGTCAAATTTGACTAGCAGGATCGCCAAAGTAGTGCCCGGAAACGGGCTAGTCAAACTTGATTAGGCGTAGGGGTTCTCCTGGCCGTCCGCCAGCACCCCGACGAAGGGGTCGCCGCCCTCGCCCGCGAAGGAGTAGGCGCCCCCCTCGATCCGGGCGATCAGGCCGCGGGTCCACTCGGCCTCGGCGTCCGCGGAATGGACCCAGCGGTGCATGATCTCGCCGATGTGACCCAGGGCCTGCGGGCCCTCCTCGGGCGTGTAGTAGTCCGTCACCGACGTCCGCCAGGCCGCCAGCTTCGCCAGCCGCTCCCGCAGCAGGGCCAGGACCTCCGCCCGGGGCAGGTCGACCATGAAGCCGATCGCCGCCGAGAGGAGGTCCGTCTTCTGGTCGAACGCCGCCAGGGCCTCGCGGAGCAGCTTGAAGTACTCCTCGCGGCCCGCGTCCGTCACCTCGTACTCCATGCGCGGCGGACCGCCCGCCGCGCTCGGAGCCACCTCGTGGGCGTGCAGGACGCCCTGCTTCGCCATCTGCTTGAGGGCGTGGTAGATCGAGCCGGGCTTGGTGTTGGACCACTCGTGGGCGCCCCAGTACTCCAGGTCGTTGCGCACCTGGTACCCGTGCGCCCGCCCGTGCTGGCGGACCGCGCCGAGGACGAGAAGCCTGATCGCTGACATGCGGCCAGGCTAGTGGGCGGACCCTCAGCCCATGGCGCGGGTGCCGTCCAGGGACTCCCGGACGATGTCCGCGTGGCCCGCGTGCCGGGCGAACTCCTCCACCAGGTGCAGGAGCATCCAGCGCATCGAGACCTTGCCGTCCTTAGGGAACCAGGGCGCCGGCGGGAGCGGGAAGGTGTCGTCCAGGCTCGGGAGGGCGGCGACGAAGGCCTCCGTCTCCCGCGCGACCTCGTCCCAGAAGGCCAGGACGGATGCGATGGACTCGCCCTCCACCAGACGGAAGGCCTCGCCCCAGGTCTCCTGGGTGCGCTGCCGCTCGTTCGGCGCCTGCTGGGCCATCCGCAGCCAGCCCAGCTCGACCTCGGCCACGTGCTTGAGCACGCCGGACAGGGTGAGCTCGCTGGCGGTGGTGCGGCTCGCCGCCTGCTCCTCGCCGAGCCCGAGGAGCGATTCGCGGATCGCCGTGCGCTGGGCCTCGACGAAGGCGAGGAGCGTGCCCCGCTCGTCGCCGAGGACCTCGGTGGAAATCTGGGCCATGACCGGACCGCCTCTGTGTGGGATGTGCCGGGGGTCCTCCCCCGACACCTCACACGCTACGGACCCTTGCGGTCAGGAACTGTCCTAGATGCCCGCTCAGTTCGGGGAGATCTCCCCGTCCGGCCGAATGGCCGGCAGCGCGGTGGCGGGCTGCGGGAGCAGGGCCTTGGTGAGGTCCTGCTTGCCCGTCGGGTCCAGCCCGTACATCGCCTCGTAGATCTTGCGGACCGCCGGCCCCGACGCACCGGAGCCGGTGCCGCCCTGCGAGATCGTCATGACGATCGCGTAGTCGTCGGTGTAGGAGGCGAACCACGAGGTGGTCTGCTTGCCCTGGACCTCGGCCGTGCCCGTCTTGGCGTGCATCGGGATCTGCTTCTGCGGCCAGCCGCCGAAGCGCCAGGCGGCGCTGCCGTTGGTGGCCACGCCGGCGAGGGCCTCGTCGATGTCGTCGCGGGTCTTGCGGTCCATCGGCAGCTTGCCCTGCTCCTTGGGCGCGATCTCCTGGACCGACTTCCCGTCGGCGCTGACGACCGCCTTGCCGACGCTGGGCTGGTGGAGGGTGCCGCCGTTGGCGATGGCCGCGTAGACGGAGGCCATCTGGACCGGGGTGACGAGCGTGTCGCCCTGCCCGATCGAGTAGTTGATGGCGTCACCCTCACGCAGCTGGTTGCCCTGGCGGCAGTTCTCGTAGGCGATCTTCTCGGCGAAGCTGCCGTTCTTCTTGCCGTCCCGGCACCAGGCGTCCTTGTTCGCGTCGAAGAAGTCCTGCTTCCACTTGCGGTCGGGGATCCGGCCGGGGACCTCGTTCGGCAGGTCGATGCCGGTGCGCTTGCCCAGCCCGAACTCGTGCGCGGTCTTGAGGAACCAGTCGTTCGGGTCCTTCTTCGGCTTGATGCCGCCGTCCTTCTTCCACTCCTGGTCCGCGATCGCGTAGTAGACCGTGTCGCAGGAGACCTCCAGGGCCCGGCCGATGGTGATGTCGCCGTGGCCCTGCGATTCGAAGTTCGTGAAGGTCTGGCTGCCGACCGAGTACGAGCTGGGGCAGGGGTAGCGGTTGTTGAACGGGTATCCGGCATTGACCGCGGCGGTCGAGGTGACCACCTTGAAGATGGAGCCCGGTGCCGCCTGGGCCTGGATCGCCCGGTTCAGCAGCGGGTAGTTGGACTCCTTGTCGGTGAGGCCGGCGTAGTCCTTGGCGGAGATGCCGCCCACCCAGGCGTTCGGGTCGTAGGTCGGGTTCGAGGCCATCGCGACGATGCGGCCGGTCTTGGTCTCCATCACCACCACGGAGCCGGAGTCGGCCTCGTAGTTGCGGCCGGTGTTCCTGTCGTTGACCTTGCGGGCATCGATCATCGCGTTGTTCAGCTCGCGCTCGGCCACCGCCTGCACGCGCGAGTCGATCGAGGTCACGATGTTCGAGCCGGGCTGCGCCGGATCGGTCTCGCCCTGCCCGATGACCCGGCCCAGGTTGTCCACCTCGTAGCGGGTGATGCCCGCCTTCCCGCGCAGCTCCTTGTCGTACGTGCGCTCCAGGCCGGAGCGGCCCACCTGGTCGGAGCGCAGGTACGGGGAGTCCGTCTTCTTCGCCTTCGCGATCTCCTCGTCGGTGACCGGCGAGAGGTAGCCCAGCACCTGGGAGGTGTTGGCCTCGTCGGGGGCCGCGTAGCGCCGCAGGGCGGTCGCCTCGGCGGTGATGCCCGGGAAGTCCTCGGGGTGCTCACGGATCTGCAGGGCCTGCTCGGTGGTCGCCTGGTTGCTGACCGGGATCGGCTGGTACGGGGACCCGTTCCAGCAGGGCTGCTTGGTCTTGGCGTCGCAGAGCCGGACCTTGTCGATGACTTCCTGGGCGTCCACGCCCAGCACCCCGGCGAGCCGGGTCAGCACGGACCTGCCCTTGTCCTTCATGGTCAGCAGCTCGGTACGGCTGGCGGAGACCACGAGGTGGGTGGCGTTGTCCGCGAGCGGAACCCCGCGCGAGTCGAGGATCGAGCCGCGCACGGCGGGCTGGACCACCTGCTGGACGTGGTTGTTCTTCGCCTCGTCCGTGTACTCCTGGCCATTGCGTATCTGGAGGTACCAGAGCCGTCCGCCCAGGGTGAGCAGCAGCGAAAAGACCACGATCTGGATGACGACGAGCCGGTTCTGGACCCGAGGGGTCCGTCCGGTCTCCGGTATGTTGCTCAACGCTGATCTCCCCCGGACGCATGCCGTACGCCCGGCTGAGTCTAGAACGGGAAGCGGCTCCGCCCGTGCTGCACCGAGATCCACTTTTGGGTGGTGAATGCCTCGACGGTCGCCTCGCCGTTCAGTCGGCCCAGGCCAGAGGCCTTCTCGCCGCCGAAGGCGGCCAGCGGTTCGTCCCCGATCGTGGAGTCGTTGACGTGCATCATGCCCGTCTCGATGCGCTGCGCGAAGCGGACCCCGCGCTCCACGTCCCGGGTGTGCACGGCGCCGCTCAGGCCGTAGGGGGTCGCGTTGGTCAGCCGTACGGCCTCGTCCTCGCCGTCGAAGACCACCAGCAGGGCCACCGGGCCGAAGATCTCCTGGCCCAGCAGCGGGGAGTCCTCGGGGAGCCCGGCGAGCACCGTCGGTTCGACGAGGTTGCCGCGCGTAGACCCCCGTACGAGCGCCTGGGCGCCGGCTTCCACGGCCTGGTCCACCAGCGCGGTCAGGGCGTCGGCCTGGAAGGAGTTGATCAGCGGGCCGATGTGGGTGTCGGCGTCGTGCGGGTCACCGGTCTTCAGTCCCCGCACGCGGGCGGTGAACTTCTCGGTGAACTCCTCCGCGACGGCCGCGTCGACGAGGATCCTGTTGGCGGCCATGCAGACCTGGCCCTGGTAGACGAAGCGGCTGAAGACGGCCGCGTCCACCGCGTAGTCGAGGTCGGCGTCGTCGAGGACGACGAGCGCGCTGTTGCCGCTGAGCTCCAGGACCGTGCGCTTGAAGTGGCGGGCGGCGACCGCCCCGACGTGCCGGCCGACCCGGTCCGAGCCCGCGAAGGAGATGACCTTGGGGACGGGGTGCGTCAGGAGCGCGTCACCTATCTCGGCTATGTCGGTGACCAGCACGTTCAGCAGACCGGCCGGCAGTCCCGCGTCCTCGAAGATCTTGGCGATCAGCCCGCCGCCCACGACCGGCGCGTTCTGGTTGGGCTTGATGACGACCGCGTTGCCCAGCGCCAGGGCCGGGCCGATCGACTTCAGGGTGACCAGGAAGGGGAAGTTGAAGGGACTGATCACGGTGACGACGCCGACGGGGAGCCGCTGGACCCGGTTCTCCTTGCCCTCGACCGGCGAGGCGAGGATCTTCCCCTCGGGGCGGACGGCCAGCTGGATCGACTCGCGGATGAACTCCTTGGCGAGGTACACCTCGTACTCGGCCTTGGGACGGGTCCCGCCGAGCTCGTCGATCATCGCCTCGACGATCTCCTTCTCGCGCTCCTCGGTGATCCGCAGGGCGCGCTCCAGGATCGCGCGTCTGATGTAGGGGCTCGTGGCCGCCCACTCCGGCTGGGCGCGCTCGGCGCCGCGGTAGGCCTGGTCCACCTGCTCGACGGTGGCCACGGTGATGGCCGCGAGCTTCTCCCCGTTGTACGGGTTGACGTCGATGATGTCCCACGAACCGGTGCCGGCCAGCCATTCGCCGTCGATGTACTGGTGAGCGAGGTCGCTGAATATGGACATGCCATCCCTTACTGCGAGCGCGCACCCGTGCGCTGCACCGGAGACCGATCGGTCATCATGCACTGATCAGACGTCATACTACGTGCGAATCAAGACAGTTGAAGCAGGCCACGAAGAAGATCCCTGGTCCGGTCGGGGTCGGGGCAGTCGGCCTGGAGCCGCTCCATCGCCCGCTCGTACTGACCCACTTCCTCGTCCTTGTCCAGGTAGAGGGCGCTGGTGAGCTGTTCCAGATAGACGATGTCCTGGAGGTCCGACTCGGGGAAGCGCAGCAGGGTGAAGGCTCCGCTCTCTCCCGCGTGGCCGCCGAAGGAGAAGGGCATCACCTGGAGCTGCACGTTGGACCGCTGGGAGACCTCGATGAGGTGCTCCAGCTGGCCGCGCATGACGTTGCGGTCGCCGTACGGGCGGCGCAGCGCGGCCTCGTCGAGGACGGCGTGGAAGACCGGTGCGCTCTCGGAGACGAGGACCTTCTGCCGTTCCAGGCGCAGGGCGACGCGGCGGTCGATCTCGGCAGCGGTGGCGCCCGGCATGCCGCGGCTCACGACGGCGTGGGCGTAGGCCTCCGTCTGCAACAGGCCGTGGACGAACTGGACTTCGTAGATCCGGATGAGCGAGGCGGCGCCCTCCAGGCCGATGTACGTCTGGAACCACCCGGGCAGCACGTCGCCGTAACTGTGCCACCAGCCGGTCGCGTTGGCCTCGCGCACCAGCCCCAGCAGGGACTCGCGCTCGGAGGTGTCCGTGACCCCGTAGAGCGTCAGGAGGTCCTCGACGTCCCTTGCCTTGAAGCTCACCCTTCCCAACTCCAAGCGGCTGATCTTCGATTCGGATGCGCGGATCGAGTAGCCGGCCGCCTCACGGGTGATGCCGCGGGATTCTCGGAGTCGCCTGAGCTGGGAGCCCAGGAGGATGCGGCGCACCACAGAACCGCTTGCTTCTGCGGTCACTAGTACTGCCCTCCCCATCGCATTGGCGTGCGCGTGGTGTGCGCGTGCGTCGCGGGGCCCCCGCACCCCAGGGCCCGCAGTCTGCCACCAAAACGCATCGGGCCGTACTCGTTCTGTAACGGAATCCCGGCTCCGGGAAAAGAAGTCCGTAAGTATGCGTAGGAAGAAATGAGCAAGAACCGTCACGTGAGGGGACAGGTCCGGCGCGTGCACGTGCATCTGCCCTTGCATCCGGCTCGCGCATTCGGAACGATGGTCCCCGCGCACCTGCGTGCTCCTCGCGCCGGCGCCGGACCCACCCCGCAGTTCTCTTTGGACAAAGCCGCCGCTTCGTCCGCGAATCCCGGGAGTGCCTCGCATGGGGACGAATGGATCGACCATGCTCGAGCCGTTACGGCAGGGGCTTCCCCCGGTCGACCCCACGGCTGTCTCCGGGTCCGCCTCCTGCGCTCTGCCCGCACGGTTCGACGCGGTGCGGGGCGCGCGCACTTTCACCCGGTCGACGCTCACCCAGTGGGGCCTCGACGACCGCTTCGACGATGTGGCCCTGGTCGTCTCCGAGCTCGTCACCAACGCGTTGCGCCATGCCCTGCCCGAGGATTCGCGGGGCCCGGACGCCGAGCCGGAGCCCCCGGTACGGCTGCACCTGATGCGGTGGAGCACCCGGCTGGTGTGCGCGGTGCGCGACCCCAGCGAGGACCGGCCCGGCGGGGCCTTCTCACCGGAGCGCACGGAGGAGAACTTCGACCTGGAGTCCGGGCGCGGGCTGTTCCTGGTGGACTCGTACAGCGACAGCTGGGGCTGGCACCCGCTCGCGGGGCGGCTCACCGGCAAAGTGGTCTGGGCGCTGTTCCTGATCCAGGACTGACGGGCCGACGGGCCGACGCAAGAGCCACGGTCAAGACAACTGGCCGGGACCGATCACTGCGATCGGTCCCGGCCAGTGCACGTGCATGGCTTGATGGGTGCGCCGTTCCGTCAGCCGATCAGGTGATCGAACTCGCCGTCCTTGACGCCCAGGAGCAGGGCCTCTATCTCGGCCGGCGTGTAGACGAGTGCCGGTCCGTCCGGGAAGCGCGAGTTGCGCATGGCGACGTCGCCGCCGGGCAGCTTCGCGAACTCCACGCAGGAACCCTGCGAGTTGCTGTGTCTGCTCTTCTGCCACGTCAGCTCAAACAAGGAAGCGAGTTCTGCAGCTGCCATCCCGTTGTACGCGTGGTCCACAGGAAGCCCCCGATAGTGCAGATGTCAACTCCTCCGGATCATAGCTGTGTTCACAAGCGGCTGCACGGGCAGATGCACGTGCACGCGGGGTGGTCCCTTGATCACAGACAGGTCTGCCCTCACGGCTCGGCGCCCGGGCCAGGGCGGCCGCGCCCGGCAGCGGGTCGTGCCCGCGGTCCGGGAGGTGGGTCTCCAGGAGCTTCGCGCGCGCCCAGGGCCCGCCTGTTCGGCGGCAGCGCGGGCCGGCCCCCGGCGACGCACCGGATCCCCCGCGGCCGACCAGGATGCCGCCGAAGCGGGCGACGGGCCGCGAGAAGGTCTGACTGAAGTTCCGCCGCGCGACCATCACGGAGGCCATCGGGGCCCAGCAGGCATGCCCGAACGGCAGCGCGTGACCGATCGCCAGGCCGGCACGGACCACGGCCGTCACCGGCACGGCGTGCCGCATGACCGGCGACCCGGGCCGCAGTTCGGCCCGTACGGCGCCCACGGGGGGCGGGGTGACGGTGGCGCGCTCAGTGCGACGAGCGGTTCGAGGCGGGTCCGCTCGACGGCCGCGCCCAGGTGTTCGGCTCCAAGAGGCTGCCCGACATGGCCCGCTCGCTGGGCAGATCCGTGCGGATCCTGAAGTCGGAGGCGCGGGCCCTGCGCGCGGAGGACGACCCGAAGCGCTGACGGACAGGGCCTAGCGGGACAACGGCTTGCGCTTGCCGCCCACGTGGGCGCGGTCCGCGGCGGCCGTGCCGTCCTCCCAGCCCGCGTGGTCGGTGGCGCCGCGCAGCCGGGTGGTCGTGGTGCGGGGGAACATCTCGTCCGCCCGCGAGGTGACGGCGACATCGCGGGCCACCAGCGCGGGCAGGTTGTCGGGGGCCTCCGTGGCCGTGTGCTCGGCCGTCTCGGCGAGCCGGTGGCCGAGCCGGCTGGCGTAGGCGAGCAGGAAGGACTGCCTGAAGGTCTTCGTCCGCTTGCGTCCGCCCGAACGCTGCGCGGCCTCGGCGCGGGTCATCGCCGCCGTGCCCTGGACGAGCAGCGAGGTGTAGAGCAGCTCGACCGCCTCCAGGTCGCTCTCGAAGCCGACCACTGTGGAGAACTCGAAGCCGCTGTTCCACACCGCCCGGCAGCGGTTGGCGGTGGCCACCGCGTCGAGCAGCACCGCCTTCGCCTCCTCGTACGGCGGCTCGACGCCGATCCGGCAGGCCCCCGGCACCTGCGCCGGAGCGCCGCCGCGCGCGGCCACCAGCGCCTCGTCCACGGTGTGCCGGGCCATCAGCTCCTGGGCCTTGGCGCTGAGCGCCTCCGCCTCCTCCGGGAAGGTGGTCGCCTCGGCCTTGGCGAGCAGCGCCCGGATCCGTCCCAGCATGCGCGGCTCGATGTGCGCGTGCTCCAGGGCGTCGGCGGCCGGGTCGCCGGGAACCGGACCCACCGGTTCGATGGAGGGCAGCCGGATCAGCAGCCGCAGCACCTCCAGGAAGGCGGTGGCGAGCGTGAACCGATCCGCCCGTTCCCGCTGCGCGAGCTGTTCGGCGTACGTGTCGTCGCCCGTCCACCACACCTCGGCGTCGGTCCACCGGTCGGGAAGCCGGGCGTAGCGGCGCGCCTCGGCGGCGATCAGGTCCCCGGTGATCCGCAGGTGCCGCTCGTCGAGGTCCCGTCGGACCAGTCGCAGCACATCGGCCGGCCGTGTGGTGGGCCTCGATCAGCGAGGCGGCCTCGTCGTAGATGATCGGGTCGATGAGGTCGTGCAGGGTC
>NZ_JARAYQ010000218.1:0-14213 GCF_033794505.1 Streptomyces sp. MB09-01
CCCCTCCCCCACGCATCCCAGGAGTCCTGCTGTGCACGCCTTACTCCCCGACGGGCCGCCGCGCGCGGAGCGCCGTCCGGACAAGCGCCCACTGGTCGGCGTACTGGCCGCCAACACCGTCTCCATAGCCGGAAGTTCGCTCACCCTCATCGGCGTCCCGTGGTTCGTGCTGCAGACCACCGGCAGCGCCGGCCGGGCCGGGGTCGTCGCCTTCTGCGCCACCCTTCCCGTCGTCGTGGCGGCCCTGGTCGGCGGACCGGTCATCGACCGGATCGGCCGCCGCCGGATCTCCGTCGCCTCCGACCTGATCAGCGGTCTGTCGGTCGGCGCGATCCCGTTGCTGCACCGCGCGGGCGTGCTCGACTTCTGGATGCTGTGCGCGCTGATGGCCGTCGGCGGCCTCGTGCACACCCCGGGCCTGACCGCCCGCCACGTGCTCCTGCCGGACCTCGCCCGGCACGCCGGCACCACCGTCGCCCGCGCGGCCAGCCTCTACGACGCGGTCTCCCGGGGCGCCCGGATGATCGGGGCCGCCGTGGCCGGCGTACTGATCGCGGCGTTCGGCGCCGAGACCGTACTGCTGCTGGACGCTGCCACCTTCGGGGCGTCGGCGCTGCTGGTCGCCGCGTTCCTGCGCGGGGTCCCGTCCGCCGAGCCGCAGCCGGTCGCCGGGAAGGTGTCCTTCGCGGCGTACCGCACCGAGCTGGCCGAGGGCTGGGCCTTCCTGGCGCGCTCCCGGCTGCTGATGGGCATCACGGTGATGGTCATGATGACCAACGGCCTGGACCAGGGCTGGTCCTCGGTACTGCTGCCGGTACACGGCCGCGACGCCCTCGGCGGCGCCGCCACGCTCGGCCTGATGTTCTCCCTGTTCGGCGGCTTCGCCCTGCTCGGCGCCCTGCTCTACGGGGTGTGGGGCGAGCGGTTCCCGCGACGGGCGGTGTTCGCCGGGGCCTTCCTGCTCTCCGGGGCGACCCGGTACGTGGTGGCCGCCTTCACCGATACGCCGCTGCCGCTCGCGGTGACGATGGCCCTGGCCGGCCTGGGCGTGGGCGTGCTCAACCCGATCCTGACCACGGTCATGTACGAACAGGTGCCGGAGGAGCTCCGCAGCCGCGTCTCGGGGGTGACCATGGCGGGCTGTGAGCTGACCATGCCGCTGGGCGGGCTGGCGGCGGGCCTGCTGGTCGACGGGTTCGGGGTCGGCCGGGCGCTGCTGCTGTTCGGCGGTGCCTACCTGCTGACGACGCTCGCCCCGCTGGTCTTCCCGGCCTGGCGCGGCATGGACCGCAAGCCGGCCGTCAGCAGGACGGAACGTCCTCTCCCCGCTTCAGCGCACGCAGGGAGTCGACCGCGTCCGTCAGCGAAGTGACGGGGACCAGCCGCAGCCCCTCGGGGAGTTCCGACTGCGCGTCCGCGCACTCGGCCTTCGGTACGAGGAACACGCTCGCCCCGTCGCGCCGCGCGGCCTGGGTCTTCAGGGCCACCCCGCCGACGGCGCCGACCGCGCCGTCGGCGGTGATGGTTCCCGTACCGGCGATGCTGCGTCCGCCGGTGAGATCGCCGCCGCTGCCGTCGCCGTCGAGCTTGTCGACGACGCCGAGGGAGAAGAGGAGCCCGGCGCTCGGACCGCCGACGTCGGCGAGGTTGAGCTCGACCTTCACGTCCTTGGGGTCCTTGTGGAGATAGCCGAGCGCGGCTTCGGCGGCGGCCGACTGCGACTTGGCCATTTCCTCCAGGTTGTGCTTCTCGATGTCCTCGTCGCTTCCGCCCGAGGAGTAGACGGCCTCCTTGGGCATGACCGCCTGATCGGTCTTGAACCAGTGGTCGACGAGTTCGTGCAGCCGCATGGTCGAGGACGGACCGGTGGCCCGGATGGTCGTCATCCGCAGCTGGCCCTCGGTCTCCCTGACGGGCGCCCCGGTGACGGTGATGACCGGCTTGCCCTTGTCGGACCCCAGCACGTCGGACGTGGGGCCGGGAACGGCGACCACGTAGGGCAACGGTGCGAAGGCCGCGGCGACGAACAGCCCGACCACGGGCACGGCGCAGACGGCCAGGGCAGCGGGGCGCGACAGACGTGTGAGGCGTGAGAGCACCCACCCAATCTAGCCGCCGCCCGGCGTCCGCCCGCCCGAGCCACCCTTCCGACCCCGCCGAGGCCCCTCTGCCCCGCCGCGTGTGAGGCGCTGGGGTTCCCCCGGCCGAAGTCCGGGGGAGGGTCCGGGGCGGAGCCCCGGGAACGGCGCGGCCCCCGGCGGCGGACCGGGAGCCCCGCCGACACCGCGGCTCAGCGCAGCGCGTCGGCCACTTCGCGCGCCGCGTCCACCACCCGCGGCCCCACCCGCTCCGGCACCGCATCGGCCAGCATCACGACCCCGACGCTGCCCTCCAGCCCGGTGATCCCCACGAGCGGCGCGGCCGCGCCGCTCGCGCCCGCTTCGAGCTCGCCGTGCGTCAGCGTGTACCCGGGTTCGATGAGGGAGCCCTGACGGGCGGCCAGGATGGCCCGCCCGGCGGCCCCGCGGTCCAGCGGGTGGCGGAAGCCGGCCCGGTAGGCCACGTGGTAGTCCGTCCAGGTCGGCTCCACGACGGCGACGGCGAGGGCCTCGGTGCCGTCGACGAGGGTCAGGTGCGCGGTGGCCCCTATGTCCTCGGCGAGCGAACGCAGCGCGGGCAGGGCGGCCTCGCGTACGAGGGGATGCACCTGCCGGCCCAGCCGGAGCACGCCGAGCCCGACGCGGGCCCGGCCGCCGAGGTCGCGGCGGACCAGGGCGTGCTGTTCGAGCGTGGCGAGGAGCCGGTAGACCACGGTGCGGTTCACACCGAGGCGGTTGGAGAGCTCGGTGACGGTCAGACCGTGGTCGGTGTCGGCGAGCAGTTTGAGGACTCTGAGCCCTCTGTCGAGAGTCTGGGAGGTTTCCGCGGTCACGACGCCTCTCCCTCTTTCGGTGAGCGGCGGTGACTCTCGGGGTGGAACGCCGCCGGTCCCGCGGCGGCGCACGGAGAGGCCGCCGGTAGCGGCCATGGCACCGGCTGCGCTCCCGCGGCGGCGCTGCCACGGTGCGTTCGATGCGGGGACAGTAGCGAGCAGGTCCGCTCAGCGGAAGGGCTCGTCCAGAATCCGGGCGCGTGCTACCCGTTTATGCCGGTTCCTGATCGCTTCCGGTGTCGATTCGTAACCTCAATTGCCACAGGAGCTCTTTACCGCCCCATTACTCTGATCATGTTCAAAAAGATGGTCATTCGGCTCGGGGGGGATGCGCTCACGCGCACCTGGGCCGTCCGGAGGGGGAAAACCCGCATGAAGCTCAAGCGCATCGCCATGGTCGCCGCCGCCGCGGTGGTCGGCCCGACGGTCCTGATGGCCACGCCGGCCATGGCCGACGAGGTCCGCAACCCGGCGGTCACGACCCCGGACGCGGCGCCGAAGGACGACATCGCCCCGGCGACCGGAGAGACCCCGCAGGCACCGCAGGCACCGGAGGTTCCGGAGGCGTCGAAGCCCGAGGGCGGGCAGCAGCCGGCGGCCCCGGAGGCCCAGCCGAAGCCGCAGCCGAACCCGGCCGACACGGTCACGTCCGGGGGCGCCGGGAAGACCGGTCAGAAGGCCGCCGCCGCTCCGCAGCTGACCCTGGACGGCCTCCCGAAGGAGTTCACGTCCGGCGCCGGCTGGAGCGAGTTCTCCCTGCACGTGGACAACTCGGGCCGCCCGGCCGTCGACGACTACTCGCTCGAACTGGTCCTGTGGACCCTCGACACCTTCGGGTGGGAGGCCGGCGACATCCGGACGGAGGTCTACGCGCCCGACTCCAAGGGCGCCTGGGGCTGGCACGCCATCGCGCCGGACGGGTCCGAGGAGGTCTACAGCCTCAGCCTCGCCGACGTCGACATCGAAACCAACGAGGTCTTCGACCTCAAGCTTCGTATGAAGTTCGGCAAGGACACGCCGCCCTCCCGCTTCTCCCTGTCCACGACCGCCGAGGGCGGCACCGCGGACCGCGTCCGGTACGAGTCCACGGTGACCGCGCCCGACGAGCAGGAGCAGAACAACGGACCGAAGGTCGCCCTGCAGGGCCTGCCGGCCGGCGGCTTCAAGGCGGGCGGCGCGTGGCAGCCGTTCTCGCTCGGCGTCGACAACTCCGGCAAGGAGAAGATCGACAACTACGGCTTCTCGGTCTTCTTCGACAACAACAGCGAAACCCTCAAGTCGAAGCACCTCGCCATCGAGGTCTGGGACGGCGAGCGCTGGGTCGACGCCAAGAACGACTCGACGAGCCAGGTGGCCTGGACGATCATCGACCGCGCGGTCGGCAAGGACGCGAAGTTCGACATCCAGCTGCGGGCCAAGTTCACCGAGGACGCCCCGGTCGGCCCGATCTTCATCGTCGTGCTCGCGGACGACCACGAAGCGGACGGCATCACTTCCGACGTGGCCTTCGCCCACAGCTCGATCACCGCGCCCGGCACGGGCAGCGGCACCGGCGACGGCGGCACCACCGGCAACCAGCCGAAGCCCGAGGGCCACTCCACCCCGATCAAGGACACCACCCCCGTCGCCACCGGCGGTCAGCTGGCCGAGACCGGCACCGACGCGGCCACCAGCTGGGCCCTCGGCGGGGCCGGCGTGGCGCTCGCCATGGGCGCGGCCCTGGTCGCGGGCACCGGCCGCCGTCGCCGCCCCACCGCGTAAGACCGTAAGACCGTCACAGGGGACGGGGCCCGTGCGATGCTCCGCACGGACCCCGTCCCCTGTTCTGTGTGAGCTCACCACGAGGTCATCGCATGCGGGTGGCCCACTCCTGCACCTTCTTGATCCGCTCGCGCAGCTGCCCCGCCGTCGCCTCCGCGCTCGGCGGGCCGCCGCACACGCGGCGCAGCTCCGTGTGGATCACCCCGTGGGGCTTGCCGCTCTGGTGGACGTACGCGCCGACCATCGTGTTCAGCGACTTCCGCAGCTCGAGCAGTTCCTTGTGCGAGACCACCGGCCGGCGCTCCGCCGGGAGCTCCAGCAGGTCCGCCTCGGAGTCCGGCTTGCGGCGGCTGTGCGCGATCTGCCGGGACTGCCGCTTCTGCAGCAGCATCTGCACCTGGTCCGGCTCCAGCAGTCCGGGGATGCCGAGGTAGTCCTGCTCCTCCTCGCTGCCCGGGTGCGCCTGCATGCCGAACTCGGCGCCGTCGTAGAGGACCCGGTCGAAGACCGCGTCGGACTCCAGCGCCTCGAAGGACATCTGCTCGTCCTCGCCGGTGTCCTCGTCCTCCTGCTTGTTCGCCTCGTCCATCTCCTTCTCGGACTCGGCGTACGGGTCGTCCTCGCCCTGCTTCTTCGGCTTGTCGAGGACGTGGTCGCGCTCGACCTCCATCTCGTTGGCGAAGCCGAGGAGATAGGGAATGGTCGGGAGGAACACGGACGCGGTCTCGCCGCGCCTGCGCGAGCGCACGAAGCGCCCGACGGCCTGGGCGAAGAACAGCGGGGTCGAGATCGTCGTCGCGTACACGCCCACCGCGAGGCGCGGTACGTCGACGCCCTCGGACACCATCCGGACCGCGACCATCCAGCGGCTGCCGTCCTCGCTGAACTCGTCGATCCGCTTCGACGCGCCGGTGTCGTCGGAGAGCACCACGGTCGCCTTGCTGCCGGTGATCTCCCGCAGCAGCTTGGCGTAGGCGCGCGCCGAGTCCTGGTCGGAGGCGATCACGAGGCCGCCCGCGTCGGGGATGCCCTTCCTGACCTCCGTCAGCCGCTGGTCGGCGGCGCGCAGCACGTTCGGCATCCAGTCGCCGCGCGGGTCCAGCGCGGTGCGCCAGGCCTGCGAGATGGCGTCCTTCGTCATCGGCTCGCCGAGCTTGGCGGCGATCTCGTCGCCCGCCTTGGTGCGCCAGCGCATGTTGCCGCTGTAGGAGAGGAAGATGACGGGCCGGACGACGCCGTCGCCGAGCGCGTTCCCGTAGCCGTAGGTGTAGTCGGCGGACGACCGGCGGATCCCGTCGTTCCCCTCCTCGTACGAGACGAAGGGGATGGGGTTCGTGTCGGACCGGAAGGGCGTACCGGTCAGGGCCAGGCGCCGGGTCGCCGGGTCGAAGGCCTCCAGGCAGGCCTCGCCCCAGGACTTCGAGTCACCGGCGTGGTGGATCTCGTCGAGGATGACGAGGGTCTTGCGCTGCTCGCACCGGTTGCGGTGCAGCATCGGGCGCACGCCGACACCCGCGTAGGTGACGGCGACCCCGTGGTAGTCCTTGCTGAGCGGCCCGGCGGAGTACTCGGGATCCAGCCGGATGCCTATCCGGGCGGCGGCCTCCGCCCACTGCTTCTTCAGGTGCTCGGTCGGCGCGACCACGGTCACCTGCTGGACCACGTGGTGGTGCAGCAGCCAGGACGCGAGGGTCAGCGCGAAGGTGGTCTTGCCTGCGCCGGGGGTCGCGACCGCGAGGAAGTCCCGCGGCTGCTTCTCGATGTAGCGGTCCAGCGCTCCCTGCTGCCAGGCGCGCAGCTTGCCCGCCGTACCCCAAGGGGCGCGGCCGGGGAAGGCGGGTGAGAGGTGGTGGGAGGCGGTAGTAGTCACGGTCTCCGGTTCGTCGCTCTCGGCAGTCGTACGTAGGACAACCGGGCCACCCTACCGGGACGGGCCCGCCCCTCGCGGAGGGACAGGCCCGTGACCTCGGCGGGTGCGGCGAGCGTCACAGTCAGAGGGTCAGCGGGCGAACCTCGGCAGCTGCGCTGCGATCTTGGGTACGTCCAACGAGCCCTGGCACACGTCCAGCACGAAGCGCTCGGCCTCGTCGACGTCGAATCCGGCGTCCAGGGGGTGGCCGTTCACGTGCAGGAAGACCCAGGTCGCGTACCAGGCGATCCGCTTGTTGCCGTCCACCAGCCCGTGGTTGCGGGCGAGCGATTCCATCAGGGCCGCAGCCTTTTCCCAGATGTCCGGGTAGGCATCCTGACCGAACACGCTGGACCGGGGGCGCGCCAGCGCCGAGTCGAGCAGCCCGTAGTCGCGCACCTCACTGGTCCCGAGCCGCTCCGCGAGGTTCAGCACCTCGGGGAGGGTCAGGTAGTAGGTCACGCGAGCCTCCGGTTCAGCTCTCCGCTGACCTTCAGCACATGCTCGGCCGCCTCGTCGAACAGCCGGGTGTGTTCGTCGATGGCCCTGATCACCGCCTCGTGCGCAAAGGACTGCATGCTGCGGCCCTCCGCCTCGGCGCGCTCGCGCAGGGCGTCCAGCTCTTCCTCGGTGAACCTGACGTTGAGACCAGCCATGAAACGACGGTACCGCGCGGTACCACCCGGTGTCACGCAGGTTCGGGGGCTGGCTCCAGCCGGGTCGCGACCCACGCCCCCACCAGTGCCACGCAGGCCATCGGCAGGAACACCACCACGAAGGCGGCGGGATGCGAGGCCGACGCCCCGTCCGTCAGGGCGTGGGAGGCACCGACGGCGCCGCCCCCCAGCGCGGCGAACGCGGCGCCGCCGCCCGCCAGCAGGACCACGTTCGCCAGCGCGTCCGAGATCTGCAGCGCGGCGGAGTTCGCCCCCGCCTCCTCCGGCGCCGACAGCTTCAGCAGCAGCACGCTCGTGGAGCCGATCACCAGCCCCATGCCCAGGCAGCCGACCGCCCAGGCCAGCGCCAGCGTCCACACCGGCACGGACTCGATCAGCACGGCGGGCGCCGCGGCGATGGCCAGGGCCACCATCACCATCCCGGCCACCATCAGCCGTTCCCGGTACGGGGCCATCCGCCCCTTCGACTGCACCCAGGAGCCGCCCGCCCAGGTCAGTCCGCCGAGCGCGAGCGAGAAGCCGGCCAGCGTCGGGCTCAGCCCCCGCTGGGTCACCAGCATCAGCGGTACGAAGCTCTCCGCCGCGACGAACGAGCCGGCGGCCACCCCGCGCAGCAGCACCACGGACGGCAGTCCGCGCCGTGCCAGGTACGTTCCGCGCGGCAGCAGCCCCAGCACGGCCGGGACCAGCAGGGCCGCGCCGGCGATGCCCGGCACCAGCGACAGCCACCGCAGGTCCTGGGCGGCGTACTGGAGCAGGCCCGCGCCCAGCGAGATCCCGAGGGCCAGCCGGATCCGCCGCCGGTCGAAGGCCACGGGCTGCGCGTCGGGGTCGACGGGCCCGGACGCGGTCCGCCGTATCGCGGGCAGGGCCACCATCAGCGGGACGACGACCAGGGCCGGGATCCCGAGGAACACCCACCGCCACCCGAGGTGCTCGGTGACCGTCCCCGAGGCCAGCGGCCCGACGATCGAGGGGACCACCCAGCTCGCGGCGAAGGCGGCCATGATGGCGGGGCGCAGCCGCTCCTCGTAGGCCCGGCTGACCACCACGTACAGGGCGACGATGACCAGCCCGCCGCCGAAGCCCTGCACGGCCCGGCCGAGCACGAACACCCACATCGCCCCGGCGGTCCCGGAGACCAGGAGCCCTGAGGCGAAGGCGGCGATGCCGACGGCCAGCGGCCGCAGCGGCCCCTGCCGGTCGGCCCACTGCCCGGACAGGACCATGCCGAAGAGGCTGGTCGTGAAGTAGGCGGAGAAGGCGAAGGCGTACAGCCCGATCCCCTCCAGCTCGCGCGCGGCGACGGGCATGGCCGTCCCCACGGCGGTGGCCTCGAAGGCGATCAGGAAGACGACGGAGACGATCCCGATGCTGAGCGTCCGGTACGCGGGCCCGAGGATCCCGCCCGGCTGCAGGGGCGGGACCGGCGTCTCGGTTCTCTGGGGCACGCGGGGCTCAAGGGCACTCATCGCCCCAGAGTAAGGTGCGTAGCCCCATCTCGACCCTGTCTATTCGACGGATCCCGCCCTCCGCCCGGAGACCTAGGTCCGCGGTCCCTGTGAACGCGGCGTGGCAGTCGTGTTGCACCCGCCGCGGAACCCTTCCGGCTCCCCCGCGCCCCCCGTACGGTCGTGCACATCACCACCTCACAGCCGTGTGCCCGAGTGGTTGAGGGACTCGCCTGCAAAGCGAGTTACGCCGGTTCGATTCCGGTCACGGCTTCGCGGCGAGCCGCTCGGGGGCAGGCGCACCCCCGAGCGGCTTTCGCCTTGTCCGGCCGCGTCAGACGCCGCACTGCGTCTGCTGTTTCGCGGACTCGAGGTACTTGGTCATGAGCGCGGTGAACAAGGCCCGCGATGTGCCGGGCTTCATGTGCTCCACGGATCCGCTGAGCCCCAGCTCGAGGGCGAAGGAGTCCTTGGATCCCTTGCAGGCGAGGGCGACGCGGGCGCCCGTGTTCCACACGATCCCCTTGTCGCCGAGAGGAAGCGGATCGGGCGGGGGTTGATTCGGATCGGTGGGGGGCCAGGCGAAGCTCTGTTCGAGAGGCTGGCGCGTGGCCGTGACGAGTACCCGGCCCTGGCCGTCGACGTAGACGTTGCACGTGACCCCACGGCGCGCCGCGGTCAGGCGGGCGTCGACCGGTCCGGAGACTTCCACCGTCTCGCCGTAGCCCATGAGGGGCTCCAGGTCGGTCCGGGTGAAGACGCCGAAGCAGGTGCGCTCCGGCAGTTGCGGGGCCGCCGCCTTCTTCTCCTCGGCGCAGCCGGCCAGCGCTGCCGTCGCGAGCAGCACGACGGCGAGTACGAGGGGGCTACGAACACTGGGCATCAGGAGCCGCCGTTCGAAGTGGCGACCTGCCCACGGCCGACCGCGTGGGCGTTCGCCGTCTGCGTCGAAGCCAAACCGGCGAGGGCGTCGATGCTCCGCTGATTCATGCCCGTCCCCTCCGCGGCCTTGCGAACCGATTGCTCCGCGGACAGACCGGCCTCCACCTGGGCTTGCGTGTAGTCGAGCACGGCCTTGTGATCGGCGTCGCCGGTCTTGTCAGCCTGGTCCTTCTTCGCCCGCTCGACCACGCCCTCCGTGATGTCCTCCTGGAGCCACTCCACGACGTCACCGGCCAGCGGCACCATCTCCAGGTACTTGCCGCCTGCCGCGCTGATGACACGGTTGACCCACTTGGCATTGTCTTCGACGCCTTTGACGTATTCCTCCGCCTTGTGGCCGTTCTCCGCGAAGGTCCCCTCGGCCCTGGCCTCGGAGAGGATGCCCGCAATCTGGCCGCCGGGGTGCACCGCGACCGTGATCGCCGCGTCGATCTCCTCGTACTCGCTCCGGTGCGCGATGACATCGTTGATGAGCGTCGTCGTGAACGCCCGCTGGGCGTTGGTGATGGCGCCGTAGGCGTCCGGGTCCTGCCCCACCGCTCCGATGAACGCCGCCATGTCGGCCTTGTCGAACGAGGCCATCTCACCGTTGGCCTTGATCATCCGGCTGCCGTTCTCCGCCGAGGCCTGGATGTCCGGCATGTACTCTGCCGCCATCTGGCCGAAGTGCCCGGACAGGGCGTTCAGCGGGCCCTCCGGCTCGCCCGGATCCGCGTCGACCAGTTCCGGCTTGTCGCCGATCTTTTCGACGACCCGTTCCATGACGGCCGCCATCTCCTTGGTGTGTGCGACGGGCGGGGAGCCCTCGTCGCCCGGGCTCCGGTGGGATACCGCCGCCATGAGGGCGTCGCCGAGCGCCTGCTGGGCCGGGTGGAGTTCGCCGGTCCTCGTGATGTCGAAGCTGTCCATGTACGGCTTTTTGTCGAGCATGTAGTCGACCATGCCCCGGTCCTTGCCGTGCTGGCCGCCGACCGGCTTGTCGTCCTTCGTGACGACGCCGTCCTTGTTGCTGTCCTCGCGGACCGGCTCGTTGAAGAAGGCCGTCGCCGCGTCCGGGTTGTTGCCCAGTGCCTCCATGAGCCCGGTCAGCGGGTAGAAGCCGCGGCCGTCCCCGCCCTGGCTGAGGACCGACTCCATGCCGTACGGGGTGTGGAACTCCCACGCCTTCGGGTCCTTGCGGTCCATGGCGACCATGTCACGGCCGACCGACGTCAGGAACTCCGTGTCGTACTTGCCCTCGCGGAGCAGCGCGCCGAGGGCCTGGTAGCCGTAGATCTGCCGGACGCCACCGAAAACGTCCATCTCCTTGCGGCCCGCCTTCATCAGCTGCGTCGTCCAGGCGGCGTCGAGGTGGTGCGGTACGTCCTTGTGCGTGGCGAGGCCGAGCATGGCGCCCATGTCGCTCTGGATGTTCGCGACCATCAGCGCCCGGTCCTTGCCGGCCGCCCCGAGGCTCGTCGCGTCCAGGGACAGCTTGGAGTACATCTCCAGGGTGCCCTCGGCGCCGATCGTGCGGTAGAAGCCCGTCGAGAACTCGGGGTCCTCGCGGTTGTCGTCGAGCAGCTCCTCCAGCTCGCGCAGCGCCTCGACGTTGCGCGCTGTGCCGCCCTCGCCGGTGACCTTCTTCATCAGGTCGGCGGCGCGGGCCGCCTGTTCGGCGTCGAGCGTGGTGAACCGGGGTGCGCTGAAGTCGTGTTCGTCCGCGACGTTCGCCTGGAGGACGCGGACGAGCGAGTCGTCGGCGTCCTGGGCGTCCTCCACCGCGCGGTTGACGCGGGACTGCCAGGCATTGCGGTTCGTGTTCAGGGTCTGCTGGTAGTCGGGGTCGTGCCGGGCCGCGTTCTGGTCCGCCTCGGTGGGCAGGGGGATCGCGGAGACCCGCCCGGTGGCATCGATCCGGAAACCGGCCGCCGGGGCCTCGGCGACGAGCTTCCTCAGTTCGTCCTGGGCGGCCTTGAACGTCGCGTGCGCGTCGGCGAGGACCCGGTGCATGCCCTTGGCGGCCTTGGCCGCGTCCTCGAACTCCTTGGCCGTCTTGTCGACGAACCCCCGCGCCACCCCTGCGGTGACCCCGCTCCAGTCGGCCTTGTCGGACTTCGCCTTCATGCCCGTACGAGCGGCCTCGGCCATCTCGTCGAGCTTGCCGGCCATCGCGGTCCAGTCGGTGACCGCCGTCTGGAGCTTGTCCAGCGGTGCGTTCATCACGTTCTCGTACGTCAGCATCTCGGCGCCCCGTCTACTTCAGGTACTTGTCGATCGCGGACGCGGTGAAGTCGGCGTGGAGCTGCTGCTCGTCCTTGGCGTGGGAGGAGAGCGAGTAGTTCAGGCCGTTGGAGATGGTGGCGCAGGCCGCCACGAGGGTCTTGACCTGGCTCTCCCAGAGGCTGTTGGCCTTGAGCAGCGCCGCCCCGCTCGCGAAGCCCTCCTTGGTGAGGGCTCCGGCGGCCTCGGCTGTGGCGGAGGCGGCGTGCTTGCCGTCCGTCTGGAGGCGGGTGTGCAGCTTGTACGCGTCGGAGCCGATGGCACCGATGTGGTCCTGATTGAGTTCGAGGTCACCGTCACCGCCGCCACCGCCGCCTGGATCGGCGGGCACCTGATTGAGCCGCATGGACACGTTGGCGGTGGCGGTGGCGCGAGCCGCCGACCATTCCTCGTCGAACGACATCGCGGGAACTCCCGAGTCAGAGCCGGTAGATCAGAGTCAGGTCAGGGCAGGTGAAGCCAGGTCGTACCGATGCTCAGCGGTTGCGGCGTACGACGACCACGGTCACGGCGCCACCGATGAGCACGCAGGCCCCCAGACCGAGTGCGATCCAGGGAAGCGAGCTACCGCTCTTCTTCTCCTCGGCCTCGGCCGCCGGCTTGGACGCGGCGGCGTCGGGGGCCTTGCCTTCTGCGGAGGGCGCGGGCGACTTGCCCGCGTTCGCCGCAGCCGCCAGGTCGGGCAGGGGGTAGACGTCCGCCGGGCCAGGGTCGCCGGGGGTGGGAACCGCGATCCGGGGGCGGACGATGCCATAGCCGATGTAGTCGTTGCGCTCGACGCCGTCGGTGGGCTTGCCCGCGGTGTTCAGGAGGACGCGCAGGACCTGGTTGTTGGTCCAGTCGGGGTGGGCGGACCAGAGGAGGGCGGCGGAGGCCGAGGCGAGGGCGGAGGCGTCACTGGTGCCGTGGTTCTTGCAGATCCCTGTCTTACCCGAGCACGCCGTGACGATGTCCACGCCGGGTGCAGCCAGATCCACCTGAGGACCATGCTGCGATTCCTTGGTCGGCTCACCACTGGCATCTACCGCGCCAACTCCGACCACCCCAGGGGTCGCACCCGGATATTCAACCCAATTGGTCGAATTGCCGGTGTTTCCGACAGCCGCGAAGATCAGCTTGCCCTTCGCAAGGGCATACTTCACCGCTTCGGCCCGCGCCTGATCATCTTCCGGCGTTCCGCCCCTTCCCAGGGACATATTGATGATCTTGGCGTCCGAGTCTGCTGCGTACCGAATTGCCGCAACCCATGACGGCGTTGCCTTTTCAGTGTCCGCAACCAGGATCGGGAGAATCTTGACACCGGGAGCAAGGCCATAGCCACCGTCGCCACTCGGGTGTTTTCCCGTTCCGGCGATCAAGGCCGCCATGGTTGTGCCATGACCGCCCTGGTCAGTAGGTCCGTCGTCGCCTTGCGGGGTGAAACGCTTGCCGGGGACGAGCTGGCCTTCCAGTTCGGGAATTTCCCTGACCCCATCGTCGATTACCGCGACGGTGACACCCTTCCCTGTACTGATCTTCCAGATCTCGTCCGCCTTCATGACATTGAGATGCCATTGCTGCGATCGAATCGTGGCCGCGTGGGCCGGGGTCGCGGCGACCCCGGCCAGCAGGAGACCCACCAGGGCCGAGGTCGCCTTGCGCATGCGCATCCCGTGCAACGTCCGTTCTGCTCAGTCGATCACAGGCGGAACAACACGACGGTTGCCCTGCCAGGTCTCTTCGTCCTCGACCAGGTAGTCGGCGCGTTCGCCCGGCTGGTCGTCCCGTCGCTTGTCCGGCGTCTGCGCCCGTGCACCCGCGTGCCCCGTGGCACCCACGCCGTTGCGCACGAGGCCCGAGCCACCCTGGGTGAACGGCTGGCCGCCGGCGATCGGGCGAGCGCCTGTACCCGGCTTCCCTCCGACGATGCCTCCCGGCTCCGAGGCGAGTCGACGACCTGCCGCGAAGCCGTTCTGGCCGCCGTGGCCACCGCCGACGCCCGGACCCATGCCGCCACCCATGCCCCGACCGGCGTGAGCGCCTTCACCGATGACGTTGCCACGCGGAATGCCCGAGCTGGGGCCGGTCGACGTCACAGGCCGACCGCCCGTGATGCCGCTGTCACGTGGGGGCATTCCCGGCGTGCCGAGGACCTTGCCGCCAGGGGGAGGAGTACCGGGACCGCCCAATGTCGGGTACGGGCCGATACCCGGTCCGGTGAGGCTGGGCAGCTTCGTACCGCGGACCGGCGGAAAGCCGATGGGCGGAAGGACGGGGCCGGGGGTGGGGCTGACGGGACC